>JAFAGU010000213.1 GCA_019237595.1 Betaproteobacteria bacterium
GGAAAAGATTGTTTACCTGGCGGCGGCAATTCAGGCGATCAGGGACAACACGACCATCATCGGCCCAAGCGATATTGAGTATGGGGAACCACGAATTGAGTCCGAGGATTAGCGCGCCCCACTCCCTTTAGCTAAGTACATACTTTCGGAATATTCCTACCCCCAGTCGGGGGCTGCGCTACATACAAGCCGCCAGCAATACCGCACACTGCGGCATGACTGTGTTCCTGGTCGAGGACTCTCCTCTCCTGCGCGAGCGGCTGTCGGCGATGCTGTCCGGAATCCCCGCGTCGGTACTCGTCGGCTACGCGGAAACCGCGAAGGACGCGATCGAGGGAATCGTCGAGAAGAAGCCGGACGTGGTGGTGCTGGACCTGAGCCTCAAGGACAGCAATGGCTTCGACGTGCTGCGGGCGATCCGGACGCGGGCGCCTTCGGCGGACGCGTACGTCCTGACGAACCATCCGATCGAGGGCTTCCGCAAGGTGGCCGAGCGCCTCGGCGCCAAGGGCTTCTTCGACAAGAGCACCGAGTTCGACAAGCTGCGCGAGCTCCTCAAGCATCGCGCCGCGGGGGCCGCCGCCTAGCCCCGTAGGAGTTTTCCGAGCCGCGGAACGGAGAGTTCCGACGGCCGCAATCAGCGTAGGCCGATACAGCCGAGAAGCGCGGGCCGGCACACTGCCGTCCATGGTTGCTACCGTATTCCTCGTCGAAGATTCCCCGCTCGTGCTCGAGCGGCTGCAGGCGATGCTCGCGCCCGTCGAGGGCGTTCGCGTGGTCGGCAGCGCCGCGAGCGCGAACGAGGCGATCCCGGCCATCCTCGCCGCGCGGCCGGACGTCGTCATCCTCGATCTGAAGCTCCAGGAGAGCAGCGGATTCGACGTGCTGCGGGCCGTGCACAAGCGCGAGCCGGGCATCGACGTGTACATGCTGTCGAACTTCGCCTCGGAGCCGTACCGGCGCTTCGCGCTGCGCCACGGCGCGCGCGGCTTCTTCGACAAGACGAGCGAATTCGAGCGCGTCCGCGACGTGATCGCGGAACGTGCCGCAACCGTGCACTGAACACCAGGGGAGACCGAACCATGACCGCCGCCCTCGCCATCGTCAAGACGGACTACCACCGGAAAGCGATCTTTATGAGCCAGGCCGACAAGCCCGCGGGCGCCCGCAAGTTCGAGGTCACCTGCTCCAACTGCAACCTGCGCGAGACCTGCCTCCCGGGCGGCGTGCGCACGAGCGACCTCGAGCGCGTCGAGAACATCGTCTACGCGCGCCGGCGCGTGCGCCGCGGCGAGTCCATCTTCGCCGCCGGCGACGAGTTCCGGGCCGTCTACGGCATCCGCAGCGGCTTCTTCAAGACGAGCCTCATCGACGACGAGGGCCGCGAGCAGGTGACCGGCTTCTTCATGGGCGGCGAGATCCTCGGCATGGACGGTCTGGGCTCCGGGCGCTACACCGGCTCGGCGATCGCCCTCGAGGACAGCGAGGTGTGCGTGATGCCCTTCTCGCTCGTCGAGGAAATGGCCCGCGAAGTGCCCTCGCTGCAGCGCCACCTCCACGCGGTGCTCGCCCGCGAGATCGTGCGCGACCACGGCGTCATGATGCTGCTCGGCTCCATGCGCGCCGAGGAGCGCCTCGCCACCTTCCTCGTCAACCTCTCGCGGCGCTTCGTGCGCCGCGGCTACTCGGCCTCCGACTTCCACCTGCGCATGACGCGCGAGGAGATCGGCAGCTACCTCGGCCTCAAGCTCGAGACGGTGAGCCGGCTGTTCTCGCAGTTCCAGAAGGACCACCTGATCGAAGTGAACCAGAAGCACGTGCGCATCCTCGACATCGACGCGCTCGAGCAGGTGCTCGCCCACAAATAGAAGACCAGCACGCAGGAGGCCCCCATGTTCAGCCACATCCTCATTCCCACCGACGGCTCCCGCGCCTCCGAGAAGGCGGTGCGGGCCGGCCTCGACTTCGCCCGAGAGACGGGCGCCAAGGTCACCGCCTACTACGCCGTGTCGCCGCGCTCGCACCGCGTCTACGGCGAGGGCTACCAATTTCCCTCCGGCGGCGACGCCGGCAAGGAATTCGCCCGCCGGGCTCAGAAAGCCGACGCCAAGTACATGCTGAAGATCGCGCGCGCCGCACGCGATGCCGGCGTGGCCTTCGACTCCGTGATCAGCGAGAGCTCGCCCGCCAAGGGCATCGTCGAGGCCGCGAAGCGGCGCGACTGCGACATCATCTTCATGGGCACGCGCGCCCTCGGCGGCGTCTCGAAGCTCGTGCGCGGCAGCGTGACCGACCAGGTCCTGCGCGGCTCGAAGATCCCGGTCCTCGTCTACCGCGACTAGCGGCAGCGCGGCTTGGGACGCCAGGAAGGCGCGCTAGCGGCCGCCGGAAGCAAACACGTAGCGGTTGCCGCCGCTGCGCTTCGCACGATACATCGCGAGGTCGGCGAGCTTGAGAAGCGGCGCTTCGCGCAAGGCATCCTCCGGGTAGCAGCTCGCGCCGGCGCTCACCGTGACCGCGATCGATTTCTTCCCGTAGCGGATCGGCTGCGCATTTACGAGGATGATCTTCGAGAGCACGAGCGCCGCCTCCTCGCGGCCGGCGCCGGCGAGGAGCAGCGCGAACTCGTCGCCGCCCAGCCTCGCGACCGTGTCGCTCTGGCGCAGGCACTTCGCCGTGCGCCCGCCCACCGCCTTCAGCAGCGCGTCGCCCCCCGCGTGGCCGAAGCGCGTGTTCGCTTGCCGGAAATCGTCGATGTCGAGCATCACAACCGTGAGCGCCTCGTTCCGGCGCACCGCCTGCCGCAGCGCCTGCTGGAGCCGGTCGAAGAAAAGCGTGCGGTTGGGAAGATCGGTGAGCGGGTCGTGCGTCGCCGCGTGGCGGAGCTTGCGCTCTTCCCTCGCCCGCTCGGTGGCATCGCGGCCGTAGGAGATGAAATGCCGCCGGTCTCCGTCGAGCGGCCGCACGATGCGCTCCTCGCAGTAGCGGCGGCCATCCTTGCGCCGGTTGGTGAACACGGCGCGGAACTCGCCGCCGCGCACGATCGTGCGCCAAAGCCGTCGATAGAAATCGTGCGAATGTACGCCGGACTTGAGCAGCGACGCCGGGCGCCCGACGATCTCCTTGCGGCGATAGCCGCTCAGGCGCTCGAAGGCGCGGTTGACGAAAGCCACAGTCCCGCGCGCGTCGGTGACGATGATCGAATCGGGACAGCTCTCCGCGAAGCGCCGGAACGCGGCGTCCATGCGGGAAGATTGCGCCCGCGCCGCGGCGGCGCTTTGCGCCAAGTCAAAGGCGCCCGGGCGTCGCGGGGCCAGAAAGGGAGACTTCCATGAAGCCGCGGCACACGAAGGGGTCGACGTGACCGGCGACTTCGGATTCAATGCCGTCGTGGCCCACCTGCGCTACGTGCCGCGGATGCTCGTCATGGCGATGATCGTGGCGACGATGCTCGTCGTCCCCTTCGCCGGCCTCCTCGCGCTCGCGGCGCGGCTCGCGTTCGGCGTCGATCCGCACGCGTTCGTCACCTTCGGGCACGCGATCTCCAGCGTGGAGGCGGCCGTCATCTGGTGGGCGATCGCGTTCGTGCCCTCGGCGGTCTACAGCGCCTTCGTGATGCCCTGGGAAGCGCCGCGCTAGGCGGCGCGAGCGGCCTTGATACCCGTCCACCGAAGCCAATAACATCGGCCGGTGCGGTTCGTCCTCGTCCTGACGGCGTTGCTGGGGGTCGTCTACGCCTACCTCGCCTCGCGCCTCGCCGGCTCGCCCGGCGCGCATCTCCTGCTCGCGGCGCCCTTCCTGCTCATCTGGCTCGTCCCGGTGGTCTACTGGGTCGGCGGGCGGGAGAAAGGCACGCGCGCCGACGAGGCGCTCCACGTGGCGAGCTATGTCTCCATGGGCTGGCTCAGCTTCGCGTTCGTGTCCTGCGTCCTGCGGGACCTCGCGCTCCTCGCGGCCGTGCTGCTGCGCCTGCCGGCTGCCTTCGAGTCAGCGCTCGTCGACGACGGTCCGGCGCTCGTGCTTGGCGCCTCGGTGGCGGCGCTTGTCATCGGGATGGCGGTCGCCCTCCGCGGGCCGCGCGTGAAGCGCGTGGACATTTCCGTTCCCGGCCTCGCGCCGGGGCTCGACGGCCTTCGCATCGCGCAGATCTCCGACCTGCACGTCGGCGTGACGATCGGCGAGCGCTACGCGCGCGGCGTGACGCGCATGGCGAACGAGCTCGACGCGGACCTCGTCGTCCTCACCGGCGATCTCGTCGACGGCTCGGTCGAGCGCCTCGCGCGCAAGGTGGCGCCGCTCGCCAAGCTCGAGCCGAGAGGCCGCGTGTTCTTCATCCTCGGCAACCACGAGTACTACTCCGGGGCGCGGGAGTGGATCGCGCACTTTCGCGCGATGGGCTTCGATGCGCTGCTGAACGAATACCGTTTCGTGACAGTTCGCGGCGCGCGGCTCCTCGTCGGCGGCGTGCTCGATCCGGCGGGCGGCGCCGATGCCCCGCAGCCTGCGGCGGCCGCAGGCACAGGCGAGCAAGTCGACTTTCGCCTCCTCCTCGCCCACAACCCGAAGCTCGCGCCGCTCGGCGCCGCGGCCGGATTCGACCTCCAGCTCTCGGGCCACACGCACGCAGGACAGTTCTTTCCGTGGACGCTCGCCGTGCGGCTCCTCCATGCGCCGCACGCCTACGGCCTCTCGCGCGAGGGGAAGATGCAGGTCTACGTCAGCGCCGGGACCGGAAGCTGGGGACCGCCCGTGCGCTTCGGCTCGCAGACCGAGCTCACGCTGGTCCGGCTCGTCGCCGCCGCTTGATGATTCAGGTCCGCTTCCGGCCAGGAGCGGACGTTATCGAGGCCAGTTTTCTGCGTACGCGAAGCGCCACAACTCTCTCGTAGTTCTAGCGGCTCAAGCTCCCGTCAGCAGGCGGCGTTATTGCTGGCGCACTGGGAGTGTGCAAGCAATGGGCAACCGTATTTCTCACGTTCGTGCTCGCAGCCTGCGGGCATGTATTGACGATGACGAGCCCACCGCCAGGTTGGCCCACACTGAAGGTAATTGACCACGGCGCGGACGGAACGCTCGCGAACTGCTCTAGGTACTCGAATCTCTTCACCTGGCCACCACTCGGGTGCGCGGTCGTCGATTTCGAGCGCGGGGTGTGCGACGTGTGGGCTATGGCTGAATGGGTGAAGGCCGAGGAGTTAAAGCATTGCGCGGGACAGGATCATGCCTATGAAACAACCCTGGCCGATGCCTGGACACGCTATCTGGAAACACACAGGCGCGCCACTCAGTAGGAAGCGCGCGTCCGCTTCAGCGAAGGTTCGAAGCGGACATTAAAGCTTAGACCCGATTCGATCCGACGCTTCTCTGGACGTTAGCACCGGATGGACCTCGAAGTCGATAAGGTCCGACCAATTT
>JAFAGU010000321.1 GCA_019237595.1 Betaproteobacteria bacterium
GCTTCATCTGCTGGCCCACGCCGGTGACCGCCATGGTCGGGATGCCGTACTTGTTGCCGGTGTCGATGAGCTGGACGAGGTTCTTGATGGACTGATGCTCGTATTCGGCGCCGATGTAGATCTGCGTCGTGATCGCCGCCGCGTTGATTCGGATCGCATCCTCGATGTCGACCGCGATCAGCTCGCGCGAGAGCTCGGTCAGGATGCTCTGCCCGCCCGAGCAGCGCAGCACCACCGCGTTGGTGGAGGAGGGCGGGATCACGGCACGCAGGGCGCCGCGCGTGCACATGAGCACGTCAGCGTAGGGGATCAGCGGGACGATGCTCAGGTCGATTCGCTCCAGGCCCGTGGTCGGGCCCTGGAAATAGCCGTGGTCGAAGGCGAGCATCACGGTCTTGCCCGATTCCGGATTGAAGATCCGCGCAAGGCGGTTCTGCATGCCCCAATCGAGCGCGCCCGCCCCCTTCACATGGAAGGCCTTGTTGACCTGCGGGATGCCGATCCCGAAGTCCTTTCCTTCCCTGATGTCGTCTTTGTCGGCCATAGGAGCCAACCATACCATGTACGCTAACGTTTGTTCGAACCTCCTACCTCTGCCGCGATGAAGCGCTCGACGTGCCGATCGATGCCGAGCACCCTGGCTTCCGTTTCGAGGAACGCGTCGAACGCGTCGGGGTCGGCGATGCCTTCGTAGACTTCCATGTAGGTGGCCGGGTCGTCGCGTCGCCGCAGCAGCCGCCCGTCCACCTTGAAGCG
Source organism: Betaproteobacteria bacterium (assembly GCA_019237595.1). Lineage (GTDB taxonomy): Bacteria > Pseudomonadota > Gammaproteobacteria > Burkholderiales > SG8-39 > SCGC-AG-212-J23. The sequence goes on from JAFAGU010000321.1 coordinate 757, forward strand.
CTCCTTGGCCGCACGGAAGAATCGGTCGACCCAGGCACGAACGGACGGAAGCTGCCCCGCCTCGACTTTGTAGTAGACGTAATAATTCAAGCCGGCATCACGGCGAGCATCTCGCCGCCCGCGCTGTCCACCACGATGCCTCCATCGATCTCGTCTCCGGGCTTCGGGTGCGCGCCGGCGGGGACCGCCCGCAGGACCATGCGTCGCTTGACCTCGCCGCGATACTGCGCCCGCGCGACGACCTCCTGGCCGGGATAGCAGCCTTTCTTGAAGTCGACGGCGCCGAGCTTCTCGTAGTTGAGCATTTGCGGCACGAAGAGGTCCTGCGTGGCAGCGGTCACGAGAGGCCGGCCGGCGCGGATTTCATCGAGCGCCCATTGCTCTTCGGCAGCGGTGGTCGGCTTCTCTTCCTTTGAAAAGCACAGGTAGCGCCGCTCGCCGACATTGACGATCACGTCCGCCTGATGGACGACGGCAAAGAGCGACTTCGGCTCGCGCGCTTCGCCCCACAAGCCATACTGGTTCCATGCCGCCGATGCGTCGGCGATCTTCACCTTCGAGCGCAGGACGAACATGGAAAGGCGCTTGAGCACCGTTGGCACCAGGTCGCCCGAGAGCTGAAGCAGGAAGGCGTCGGCCGTCGGGACGACGAGGAACGTGGCGAGGAGCCGGCCCTTCGCCGAGCACCAGCCGGCGAGCGCCGCCCGATCCGCCGGCAGGCTGGCGATGTCGTTCGTGAGCTGCGCGTGGAGGAATTCACGCGCGTCGGCGCCGCTCACGGAGAGCAGGCCGTAGCGCGTGAGCTTCGCGGAGTCCATCGTAGAATGAGATTTTACCGGCACGCTCTCCGGCCGCCTCCTGAAATCCTTCCTCGCATTGGTGTTTCTCGCGCTGCTCGGCATCGCGGGCTATGGCGCGTGGTACATCGCCACGCCCCTCGAGACCGCGCGCTCGCCGATCGAGTTCGAGATTGCGCCGGGCGCAGGTTTTCGCAGCGCCGCCGACCAGATCGAGAAGGCGGGCATCCGGGTTCATCGCTACGAATTCGAGCTTCTCGCGCGTGCGCTCGGCAAGGCGCGCGACGTGAAAGCCGGGAGCTACTGGCTCTCCGGGCCGGTGACGCCGCTCGAGCTTCTCGACAAGCTCACGCGCGGCGACGTGACGCAGGCGGAGCTGCGCCTTACCGAAGGCTGGACGTTCCAGCAGTTTCGCGCCGCGCTCGATGCGAGCCCCGACCTCCGGCATGACACGAAGGGCCTGGACGATGCGGAGGTCCTGGCCAAGGTACAGGCTTCCGAGACGCATCCTGAAGGGCTCTTCTTTCCGGACACCTACCTCTTCGCCAAGGGGTCGAGCGACCTGGCGGTGCTGCGGCGGGCGTATCTCGCGATGCAGCGGCACCTGAAGGCGGAGTGGGAGACGCGCGACGGCGCGGTGCCTTATCGCACGCCCTACGAGGCGCTCATCATGGCCTCGATCGTCGAAAAGGAGACCGGACGCAGCGAGGAGCGCGACCTG
>JAFAGU010000041.1 GCA_019237595.1 Betaproteobacteria bacterium
CTTGCCGACAACGCGGGGGGCACGGATGCCTTCCTTCCAGTTGTAGAGCTCTTCCTTGATCTGGTACTCGATGACCTGGCGCTTCTCCTCGACCACGAGGATCTCTTCCAGGCCCTCGGCGAAGCGCCGCGCGCCCTGCGGCTCGAGCGGCCACGATAGCGCGATCTTGTACACGCGAAGCCCGATGTCCCGAGCGACGCGCTCGTCGATGCCCAGGTCGGCGAGCGCCTGCATCACGTCGCCGAACGATTTTCCCGTCGTCGCGATGCCCAGGCGCGGGCGGTCCGTGTTCCACACGATGCGGTCGAGCGCATTGGCGCGCGCATAAGCGATCGCCGCATAGACCTTGTAGTCGAGGATGCGCGCTTCCTGCTCGAGGATCGCATCGGGCCAGCGAATGTTGAGTCCGCCGGGCGGCATCGCAAAGTCTTCGGGGATTCTTATTTTTGCCCTTTCAAGACCGACCTCCACCGAAGCGCCGGATTCGACTACGTCGGTCACGCACTTGAACGCGATCCAGCAGCCCGAGAAGCGGCTCATCGCGAAGCCGTGCAGGCCGAGGTCCAGATAGTCCTGCACGCTCGAGGGGTTAAGGACCGGAATGAGGCACGCCTTGAAGATGTGCTCCGATTGGTGCGGCAGCGTGGAGGACTTCGCTGCGTGATCGTCGCCGGCGAGCACGAGCACCCCGCCGTGCTTCGACGTGCCGGCGGCGTTGGCGTGCTTGAACACGTCGCCGCAGCGATCGACACCCGGCCCCTTCCCGTACCACATGCCGAAGACACCGTCGTAGCGTGCGCCGGGGAACATGCCGACCTGCTGCGTTCCCCAGATCGCCGTGGCGGCGAGGTCTTCGTTCACACCGGGCTGGAAAACGATGTGGTGCTCCTGCAGGTGCTTCTTCGCGCGCCAGAGCGCCTGGTCGAGGCCGCCCAGCGGGGAGCCGCGATAGCCCGAGATGAAGCCGGCGGTATTCACGCCGGCGATGCGGTCGCGGGCGCGCTGGAGCATCATCAGGCGGATGAGCGCCTGCGTGCCGGTCATAAAGGCGCGGCCGCGCTCCAGCGTGTATTTGTCGTCGAGGGAAGCGCTCGCGAGCTGCGAGGCGGGGACGGGGGCGTTCATCGAGCGGTCTCCACGAGAATCGTGTTCATGTGGGCGGCTTCGGTCATCGCGCGTGGATTGTGTCCCGCGCTCCGACGGGATCGATCGAGCCTAGCACAGCTAGGCGGCTGCGCGTCCCTTGATGCGCGGTTTGGGACGTCCGCCGCTCGTGCCGGGTGCCGGCTCGGTTGGATGATCCCAGTACGAGTCCGGGCCAAAGGAATCGGCCAGGAATTCGATGAAGGCGCGGGTCTTTGCTGGCAGCAGGCGGCGGTGAGGATAGACGGCGTAAATCGCCACGTCGGTATCGAAGGTATAGCCCGGACAGAGCTGCACCAGCGCACCCGTCCGAAGCGGTTCCCTGATGTCCCACGTCGACTTGAGGGCGACGCCCAGGCCTGCGATCGCCCACTCTCGCAGCACTTCCCAGTTGTCGCAGGCGTAACGACCGGTGACGCGAACGCTGCCCTGGTCCCCGCCGGGCGCCGTGTATTCCCAGGTCATCGTCAGGTCGCTGGTCGTGAGGCAGTTGTGCGCGACGAGCTCGTCGGGCGTGCGGGGCGTTCCGTGGCGCCGAAGGTAGTCCGGGCTCGCGCACACGACGCGATGGTTCGGCGCGAGGCGTCGGGCGGCGAGCGAGGAGTCGGCGAGCTTGGCGATCCGCACTGCGAGGTCGAAGCCCTCGTCGATGACGTTGACGTTCCGGTCCGAAAGGCTGATCAGGAGCTGGACGTTCGGATAGCGCGCCGCGAAACGCGGTACGAGCGGGGCCACATGGAGATGCCCGAAAGCGGCCGGAAGCGCAACGCGCAGCGGACCCCGAGGCTCGCTACGCCCGGCTGCCACGGCGGCGTCGGCTTCCTCGATTTCCGAGAGGAGCCTCGTGCAGTTCTCGTAATAGGTGGCGCCCTCGTCCGTGAGCCGCAGGCTGCGGGTGGTGCGATTGACGAGCCGAACGCCCAGCCGCGCCTCGAGGGCCGAAAGCCTGCGACTCACGACGGCGGGCGAAATGCCCAATTCGCGGGCCGCCCCGGATAGGCTGCCAGTCGAAACTATCCGTGAAAAAACCGACATTTCCGCCAAAGGGTCCGACATTATTGTTATTTTAGCAAAAGTGTTTTACTTATCGACCGGATTCCATTCCATGGGGCAAAGACCTACGATTGCTGCATCGCAATAGCGCTCGCTCCCAAGGCAGCGCCGATAGCGGATCCTCCTCCTCCTCTTCCGCTTCGAATTGCGTCCAGGGGCAGCCCGAAAGGGTCTGCCCCTGTTTTTTTGACTCCGCGGTTCCCCGGCATCATTCGGGACATGCTCGTGCCTGAAGCCGCGCTTTCGCTGCCCCGTATCGAAGTCATCGATAAATTCCACTTCGAGATCGTCAAGGGATGCCAGCTACGTTGCGTAGGGTGTCCGAATTCCACGCTGCGGCCGACGGTGCAGCGCATCGACGTGGACGATTTTGATGAATGCCTGCGCAACGTAGACGTAGCCGAGGTGCGCTATCTGCGGCTATTCGCGTTTGGCGAGCCGCTGCTTCACCACAATCTCGCGGGCATTCTTGGCTGCATCCGGGTTCAACGATGGAAAGTGGGACGGGTCGAGATCTCGACCAACGCGCAGCACGCGGACTGGGAGGACCTCGAGGCGGCGATCAAGTCGCGAGTTCTCACTACGCTCGCGGTGAGTTGCGACGGCGACGGCACGCCGCAGCAGTACGAGGCGCTTCGACCGCCGAGCCGCTGGGAGCGGCTCTTGGAATTCCTGGAACGGGCGCGGTCGCTTCGCGACCGCCATGACCCCGCCCTGCAACTCATGACGCGCACGATTTGCCCGGATGCGCAAGGTCAGGCGCGCTGGACCGCGCTTCTCGAGCCGCTGGGATGGAAGCCCGAATTTCGCGGCTGGCTCTATCTTCCCGAGTCGGCGGTGAACATGACGGGCCGCACACCCCGCATCCCGAGGAGAGTTTGCTCCTTCCAGCAGGTGCACGATCGCTTGTACGTAGATTGGGACGGGTCGGTCGTTCCATGCTGCGCGCACCCGCGCGCCGGAATGTTCGGCAACCTCCACGTACAGCGCTTCAGCGAGATCGTGCGCGGCCGGAGGCGGGCGGAAATGCTCGAGCGAATGGCGAGTGATCGCGCCGCCATGCCGATCTGCGGTTCATGCGAGTTTTGAGGAGGCGGTCTCGGCCCATTCCGCGACGAGGGAGGCGAGGATGGCATGGCCTTCGTCATTCATGTGGGTGCGATCGATGAAGAGCCAGCGATCGGACTCGAACCGCGGGTCGAGGTTGCAATCGACGAACTCGACACCGCTTCGCCGGCAGATGGCCTCGAGGTCGGCGGCGTAGCGGTGATGCAGCGGCGCGAGATGCCGCGGATGGTGCGCTTGCTGCAGCGGCGGCCCGGCG
>JAFAGU010000075.1 GCA_019237595.1 Betaproteobacteria bacterium
ACGACCTCGATCGCGAAAGGCAGGCGCACGCCGTCGTCGCGCAGCGCAGCCACGCATTCGATGGCGGTGACGACGCCCAGCATGCCGTCATAGCGCCCGGCGTCGCGCACCGTATCGAGGTGCGACCCGAGGAGCAAGCAAGCTGCGCCGCCGCGCTCGGCCTCGTAGCGGCCGACTACGTTGCCGATCGGATCGAGCCGCGCCTGCATGCCGGCTTCGCGCATCCACTGGAGGACGTCGTCCGCGGCCGCGCGGCTTTGCGGCGAGAGGAACACGCGCGTGAGCCCGCCGGGAAGCTCGGAGTGCCGCGCCAGCGCGTCGCAGCGACGCAGGATGCGCGACGGGTCGAGCATGCGCGCGAGTGTACACTCGCGCTCTCCATGCTGCTCGTGATCGGCAACAAGAACTACTCGTCCTGGTCGCTGCGGCCGTGGCTCGCGCTCAAGGTGCTCGGACTCCCCTTCGAGGAGCGGCGCGTGTCGCTCTATGTTCCCGGATCGAAGGAGAAGATCCTCGAGCACTCGCCTTCGGGAAAAGTGCCCTGCCTCGTCGACGGCAAGAATGTGGTGTGGGACTCGCTCGCGATCCTCGAGTACCTCGCCGAGCGCCATCCGCTCTGGCCCGCCGACGCGAGCGAGCGCGCTCGCGCGCGCTCGCTCGCCGCCGAGATGCACTCGGGCTTCCCGAACCTGCGGCAGCACATGAGCATGAACATTCGCAGGCGTTATCCCGGTAAGGGACGCACGCCGGAGGTGGAAGCCGAGATCCGACGTCTGGTCGAGATTTTCTCCGCGGCGAAAGCGCCCTTCCTCTTCGGCGCGTTCGGCGTCGTGGACGCGATGTATGCGCCGGTCGTTCTTCGCTTCCGCACCTACGAGGTGGCGCTCCCGCCCGCGCCCCGGCGCTACGCGGACGCGGTGCTCGCGCTTCCCGCCCTGCAGGAATGGATGGAAGCGGGGGCAAACGAGGCGGAGGCGATCCCGCAGTTCGACCTCTACGGGTGAAGAGCTACGTCGTAGGCGGGGCGGTGCGGGACGAGCTCCTGGGCTTGCCGGTGCGCGACCGCGATCACGTGGTGGTGGGCGCGACCCCGCAAGAGATGGAGGCGGCGGGCTTCCGCCCGGTCGGCAAGGATTTCCCGGTGTTTCTCCATCCGCGCACCCATGAGGAATACGCGCTCGCGCGCACGGAGCGAAAGAGCGGCCGCGGCTACAAGGGCTTCGTCGTGCACGCCTCGCCCGAAGTCACGCTGGAAGAGGACCTGCGCCGGCGCGACGTCACGATCAACGCGATGGCGCGCGAGGAAGACGGCGCGCTCATCGATCCCTTTGGCGGCGAGAAGGACCTTCGCGCCAAGGTGCTGCGCCACGTCAGCGCGGCTTTCGCCGAGGACCCGGTGCGCATCCTGCGCGTCGCTCGCTTCGCGGCGCGCTTCGGTTTCACGGTGCATCCCGAGACGATGGCGCTCATGCGCGAGATGGTCGCTTCGGGCGAGGCGGATTTTCTCGTCCCGGAGCGCGTTTGGCAGGAGCTTTCCAAGGGGCTCGCTGAACCACGGCCCGAGCGCATGTTCGATGTGCTGAGGGAATCCGGCCTGCTCGATCGTGCCTTCCCCGAGCTGCATCCGCCATCCAAATTCCCCGACGCGCCGGTCGCCACGCGGTTTGCCGTTCTCGCCTGGCCGCTCCCCGAAGCGCAGGTGCAGGCGCTCTGCGCTCGGCTGCGGGTCCCGAACGAAGTCGCCGATCTTGCGCTACTCGCAGTGCGCAACCGCGACCTCCTCGCGCGAGCGGCGGGGCCCGACGAGCTCCTGAGCCTCATCAAGTCCGCGGACGCCTTGCGGCGGCCCGAGCGTTTCGCGGAGCTGCTGCGCGTCGCGCGCTTCGCCGATCCCGCGATCGACACCGCGCGCCTCGAGCGCGCCGCGCGCGCGGCGCAATCGGTCGATGCCGGCGCCATCGCCCGATCCTCCGCGCCCGCGGAAGTGGCGAACCGCGTCGACGAGGCCCGCCGCCAGGCCATCGCCCGCGCCGATGGCTGACCGCGGACAGCTTGCCGCGCACGCGGTCGCGCTCGGGCGCAACCTCGCCGCGGGCCTGCGCCTCGCGCTCTTCTTTCCCGTTCGCGCGGAGGCGTTTCGCGCGACGCCCGCCGACTATGCGCTCCTCGTCCTGCTCAACCTCGGCGTGTGGCTCGCCGCCGCGGCGGCGAGGCTCGGTTTCGAGGGGGAATTCAATCCCGGGGGCGTAGGCGCCTACCTCGGCGGCGTGGCGCTCGTGCTGGGCACCGCGCTCGTCCTCGCATACATCTATGGCGAGGCCGAGCGACTCGTGCTCTTCGCGGTGGCTCTTGCTGCGAGCGACGCCTTCTTCGAGCTCGTGGCGCTGGGCCTCGAGCGCATTCCGTCACCGCTGGCGATGCAGGTGTCCTATTACGGTTTCCTCGCCTGGAACTGGATCGTGGCGATCCGCGCGGCCATCGTGTGCGGCGGGACGGCTCGGCCGGAGATCTACCGGGGTATCGCCGCCGTCACGGCGGCAACGGCGCTTGCGTTCTACATCCTTCCGCGCGGAGAACCCTGGCTCGCGCCCGAAGCCGAGGAAGAGGAAGCCGGGCCGACGCTCGCCGACGAGCGCCTCTTCCATCTCCAGGGCGAGCTGATCGAGCGGGGCCTCGCGGCCATCCAGCCCGGCGAGCCTGGCGTCACCGAGCTCTACTTCGTCGGCTTCGCGCCCGACGGAAGCCAGGGCGTGTTCCTCAACGAGATGCGGTTCGTCAAGCGGCTCTTCGACGAGCGCTTCAGGACCGCCGGCCGCTCGCTTGCCTTGGCTTCGGGCGCGCCCGACCAGGTGCCCATCGCCAGCGTGACGAACCTCGGCCGCGCGCTCGAGCGCGTGGGCGAGGCGATGAATCCGGACGAGGACTTCCTCTTCCTCTACCTCAGCGCGCATGGCGACCGCGCGCATCGGCTCTCCGCCTGGCAGCCCCCGCTCGAGCTCGCGCAGCTCACGCCGACCTCGCTCGCGCGGCTGCTGCAGGATTCAGGCGTGAAATGGCGCGTGATCGTGGTTTCCGCGTGCTACTCGGGCGGTTTCGTCGAGCCGCTTCGCGACGACAACACCGTCGTCATCACGGCGGCGGCGGCCGATCGCACCTCGTTCGGGTGCGAGGCCGGACGCGACTTCACGTACTTCGGCGAGGCGTACTTCCGCGATGCGCTGGCGCGCTCCCGGTCGTTCATCGACGCATTCGAGGCGGCGCGCCAGTCGATCGAGGTGCGCGAGCGCGCCGAGGGACTCACGCCTTCGCTGCCGCAGATCTGGGTCGGGCCAGCCATCGGCGCGAAGCTGAAAGAGCTCGCGGATCGATAGAATGATCGCGCCATGATCGAGTTCTATACCTGGACGACACCGAACGGGCGCAAGGTTTCCATCATGCTCGAGGAGTGCGGCTTGCCTTACCGCGTGCACCGCATCGACATCGGCACGAATCGCGAGCAATTCGCGCCCGAGTACCTGAAGATCAACCCGAATGGCAAGATCCCGTCGATCGTCGATCCCGACGGACCCGGCGGGAAGCCGATCGCGATGATGGAGTCGGGCGCGATCCTCGTCTATCTCGCCGACAAGACCGGAAAGTTCTTTCCCCAGAAGGACAGGTACCAGGTGCTTCAGTGGCTCATGTTTCAGATGGGCGGCGTGGGGCCGATGTTCGGGCAGGCGCACCACTTCATGCGCGCGAAGAAGGACGAGATTCCCTACGGCAGCGAGCGCTATGGCAACGAAGCGAAGCGGCTCTACGGCGTGATGGACCGGCATCTCGCCGGGCGCGAGTTCTTTGCCGGCGAGTATTCCATTGCCGACATGGCGATCTATCCCTGGGTCGCGCGGCATGAGTGGCACCGCGTCGATCTCGCCGCCTTCCCGGAAGTGAAGCGCTGGTTCGAGGCGCTCGGCCGCCGTCCCGCGGTGGTCAAGGGGATGAGCGTGCCGGCGTAGCCGCCGAGGCGAGCAGGGCCTGCAGCGCCGCCTCGGTGACGGGCTTCACGAGGTGCGCATCGAAGCCCGCCGCCTTCGTGCGGCTGCGGTCGTTCTCAAGCCCATACCCCGTAATGGCGATGAGCACGGGCGTGCGCTCGCCGAGCGCAGAGCGCATTCGGCGAGCGAGCTCGTAGCCGTCGATCTTCGGCAGCCCGATGTCGATGAGCGCGAGCTCGGGCGGCGCCGCGAGCGCTGCCTCAAGCCCGGCCTCGCCGTCGGGCTCGCTGCGCACGCGGTGGCCGCCGAGCTCGAGCAGGCGCTTCAACGTCTCGCGCGCATCCGCGTTGTCCTCGACGAGCAGGATGTCGCGGCTTGCCGCGCTCGCCGGCGGATGAGCGCCTTCGCGGCCGGACGGCGCCGCGATCGCAGGCAGGCGCACGATGAACTCGCTTCCTTTTCCGGGGCCCGCGCTGAGCGCCTCGGCCGTCCCGCCGTGCAGCTCGGCCAGGCGCTTTACGAGCGTGAGGCCGATGCCGAGGCCCCCGTGGCTGCGATCGAGCGCGCGCTCGCCCTGGACGAAGAGATCGAATACGCGCCGCGTCAGCTCCGGCGGCATGCCGATGCCCTCGTCGGCGACGCGCAGCACCGCCTCCTCGCGCTCTCGCGCCACCGAGACCCGGACGTGCCCGCCGGCCGGCGTGTACTTGAGCGCGTTGCCAACGAGGTTGGCGATGATCTGCTCGAGGCGCGTCGGATCGGCCTCGACCCAGGCTTCGCGAAGATCCTGCGCGAGGCGATGGCGCCCGGCGCGAGGGGCAAGCGTCGCGAGCGTCGCCGCCGCCGCCGCGGCGAGATCGACGGGACGGCGCTGGAGCGCGATCTTGCCCGTCATGGCGCGCCCGGCCTCGAGCAGATCGTCGGTCATGCGCGCAAGATGCTCGACCTGGCGCGCGATGATCTCGCGCGCCTGCCGAACGTCCTCCGGCGTGGCCCTCGCATGCTCAAGCATGCGCGTGGAGTTGGAGATGGCACCGAGGGGATTCCTCAGCTCGTGGCCGAGCATCGCCAGGAACTCGTCCTTGGCGCGGTTCGCCTGTTCGGCGGCCGCGCGCGCCTGCTGCGCCTCGCTCAGGACGCGATCGCGCTCTTCCTCGGCGCGCCTGCGCTCCGCTTGAGCCTTCGCGAGCGCTTCGGCGACGGCGCGGATCTCCGCGATGTCGGTCGCGGGGAGCGCAGGCGCCGTCCCGCGTCCCATCGCTTCGGCCGCGCCCCGGAGCTCCTCCATGGGGCGGTTCACGCGTCGTGCGGCCCACAATGCCATCACGCCGCCCAGGAGGAGCGACACGGCGATGCCGCCGCCGTAGATCGCCGCCGAGCGATAGGCCGGCCCGTCGATCGCGCGCGCCGGAATGCCGACCGCGACGCTCCAGCGGTTGTGGGGAAGGCGCGTGTAGGCGGTGTAGATGAGATCGCCCTCGAGCGCGTAAGTCGGCCCCCAGCCTTCGGCCGCGCCGTTCTCCATGAGCTTGGTAAGGGACGGTGCCGCCGGCGTCCCGATGTACTGCTCGTGCGCGCGCGAACGCGCGACGCGAGAACCGTAGCCGTCGAAGACGGATACGACCCAATCCTCAGGCACGCGCTGGCGCGTGAGCACGCCGGTGATCGCCTCCGGCCGCACGACCGCGGTGAGCACATAGCGGAGCTCGTCGTTGCGCACCACGGGAACCCGCATTGCAATCGCATAGCGCCCGGCGACGCCTTTCGCGAGGCGGCCGACCACGGGTCTGCGCGTTTGTACCACCGCCTCGAAGCTCTCCTGGTCTATTAGGGCTGGCAACGGGTTGCCCGGCTGCACGCTCGTGTTGAGCGTCATGCGGCCTTGCAGGTCCACCAGGTTGACCGCGAGCCAGTTCGGTTGCGTGCCAAGCACGCGCTGCGCGCGCTGGTAGAAGCCGGCCATGTCACCGTGGTCGAGCGGCGTCGCGGTCGCGAGCGCCTCGAGCCCGGAGAAGACGCGCTGCAGCTCTCCGTCCACGCCGATCGCAAGGGCGCGCGTGAGCTCGAGCGCCGAGCGCTCGGCCTGCTCTCGGCTCTGGTGGACGAGGGCGAGCAGCGCGAGGCCCGAGGCGGCGGCGAGCGGCAGGATTCCCGCGATCGCAAGGACGAGGAGGCGCCGGCGGAGCGGTATGACGCGCATCAGGGCCGGGC
>JAFAGU010000133.1 GCA_019237595.1 Betaproteobacteria bacterium
TCGCTCAGGACGAGAAAGGCTGGCTCTCGCGCGAGACGATCGAGTTCGTCGCCGGCTACCTCGGCATGCCGCCGGTGGCCGTGTACGAGGTGGCGACCTTCTACTCGATGTACAACCTCCAGCCCACCGGCAAGTACAAGCTCACCCTCTGCACCTGCCTTCCGTGCGGCCTGCAGGGCGCCCTCGCGGCCGCGGACCACCTCCGCGGGCGGCTGGGCATCGACTTCAACGAGACGACGGCCGACGGCCATTTCACACTCAAGGAGGGCGAATGCATGGGCGCCTGCGCCATGGCGCCCGTCGTTCTCGTCAATAACAAGAAGATGCACGACTACATGACCGACGAGAAGCTCGACCAGCTGCTGAAGGACCTCAAATGAGCCTGCTCGACTACGGCCCCGACGCGATCCTGATGAAGGGCCTCGACGGCGGCAACTGGCGCCTGAAGGACTACGAAGCGCGCGACGGGTACGCCGCCCTCAAGCGCATCGTGAATGAAAAAATAAAGCCCGAAGACGTCATTAACGAGCTCAAGAAGTCGGCCCTTCGCGGCCGGGGCGGCGCCGGTTTCCCGACCGGGCTCAAGTGGTCGTTCATGCCGCGGCAGTTTCCCGGGGCGAAGTACGTCGTGTGCAACTCCGACGAAGGCGAGCCGGGGACCTGCAAGGACCGCGACATCCTCCGGTACAACCCGCACGCCGTGATCGAGGGCATGGCGATTGCGGGCTACGCGATGACGGCCACTGCCGGATACAACTACATCCACGGCGAGATCTGGGAAGTCTACGAGCAGTTCGAGGAAGCGCTGCGAGAGGCCTACGCGGCGGGCTACCTCGGGAAGAATGTCCTCGGCTCCGACTTCTCGTACGATCTCTTTGCGCACCCAGGCTACGGGGCGTACATCTGCGGCGAGGAAACCGCGCTCCTCGAGTCGCTCGAGGGAAAAAAGGGCCAGCCGCGCTTCAAGCCGCCGTTTCCCGCGAGCTACGGGCTCTACGGCAAGCCGACCACGATCAACAACACCGAGACCTTCGCCTCGGTGCCCTGGATCCTCCGCAATGGCGCCGAGGCGTTCCTCTCGCTCGGCCGGCCGAACAACGGCGGCACCAAGGTCTTCTCGGTCACCGGGCACGTGAATCGGCCCGGCAACTATGAAGTGAAGCTGGGAACACCCTTCGCCAAGCTGCTCGAAATGGCCGGCGGCGTCTACAAGGGAAACAAGTTGAAGGCGGTCATTCCCGGCGGCTCCTCCATGCCCGTCCTGCCGGCCGACATCATGATGAAGACCGACATGGATTACGACTCGATCGCCAAGGCGGGATCGATGCTGGGCTCCGGCGCGGTCATCGTGATGGACGAGCGCACCTGCATGGTTCGTGCGCTCGAGCGCCTGTCGTACTTTTACTTCGAGGAATCCTGCGGCCAGTGCACGCCATGCCGGGAAGGCACGGGCTGGCTCTACCGCGTCGTGAACCGCATCGAGAAGGGCGAGGGGAGGATGGAGGACCTCGCGCTCCTCGACAATGTCGCCGACAACATCGCCGGCCGCACCATTTGCGCCCTCGGCGACGCGGCAGCGCTTCCGGTGAAGAGCTTCCTCAAGCACTTCCGGGACGAATTCGTTCATCACATCGAGCACAAGCACTGCCTCGTCAAGGGCGACGTCGAGCCACGCTGGGGCCGCAGCGAGCTCGACCGCCACGAGCGCAACATGAAGGAAGCCGCCTGATGGCGAACCTCAAGGTCCACATCGACGGGGTCGAGGTCGAGGTGCCGCACGGCTCCACGGTGATGGACGCCGCCAACAAGATCGGCACGTACGTCCCGCACTTCTGCTACCACCACAAGCTCTCGATCGCCGCGAACTGCCGCATGTGCCTCGTGGAGGTCGAGAAGGCGCCCAAGCCGCTCCCCGCGTGCGCGACGCCGGTGACCGACGGCATGAAGGTCTTCACGCATTCGCCGGCGGCGAAGAAGGCGCAGAACGGGGTCATGGAGTTCCTGCTCATCAACCATCCGCTCGACTGCCCGATCTGCGACCAGGGCGGCGAGTGCCAGCTCCAGGACCTCGCCGTCGGCTACGGGCACAGCAACTCGCGCTATTCCGAGGAAAAACGCGTCGTGCTCCGCAAGGAGCTCGGGCCGCTCGTCGCGGCGGAGGAAATGAGCCGCTGCATCCAGTGCACGCGCTGCGTGCGCTTCGGCCAGGAGATCGCCGGCATGATGGAGCTCGGCCTCGCGGGCCGCGGCGAGAACTCCGAGATCGTGTCCTTCGTCGGCCGGGCGGTCGAGTCGGAGCTTTCGGGGAACATGATCGACCTCTGCCCGGTCGGCGCGCTCACCTCCGAGCCCTTCCGCTACCAGGCGCGCAGCTGGGAGCTCTCGCGCCGCAAGTCCGTCTCGCCCCACGACGGGCACGGCTCCAACCTGATCGTGCAAGTGAAGCAGAAGAAAGTCATGCGCGTGCTGCCGCTCGACAACGAGGCGGTGAACGAGTGCTGGCTCTCCGACAAGGACCGCTTTTCCTACGAGGGGCTGAATTCACCCGACCGCCTCACGCAGCCGCTCCTCAAGCGCAATGGACGCTGGGAGGAGGTGGAGTGGTCGGTCGCGATCGAGGAGGCGGTGTGGGGCCTCAAGGGTCGCGACGTCGGCGTGCTCGCGAGCCCGCATTCGACCCTGGAGGAGCTTTTCCTCGCCGGGAAGCTCGCCGAGGCGACCGGCGGGGCGGCGGACTTCCGCCTTCGCCACTCCGACTTCTCCGCCGACGGCAAGCGCGCCGGAATACCGTGGCTCGGCATGCCGATCGCGGACCTCGGCGCGCTCGACCGCGTGCTCGTCATCGGCTCGTTCCTGCGCAAGGACCAGCCGCTCGTTGCGCACCGCCTGCGCCAGGCGGCGAAGCGGGGCGCCAAGGTCTACAAGCTGCATTCGGCGGACGACGACTGGCTCATGCCGCTTGCCGGCAAAAAGATCGTCCGGCCCTCGGAGCTCGCTGCCGCGATCGCCGCTTTCGAGCAGGAGCTCAAGGGCGCGAGGAATGCCGCCATCCTGGTCGGCAACTTCGCGCAGCAGCACCCGCAGGCGGGGAGGATCCACGCCGCGGCGCAGGCGCTTGCGCAAGCGACCGGGGCGAAGCTCGGCTTCCTCGCCGAAGCTGCGAATTCGGTGGGCGGCTACCTGGCCGGACTGCCCGCCGGCGGCAACGTCCTCGACGTCCTGCGCAAGAAAGCGATCGTCGTCCTCAACGCCGAGCCGGAGCTCGACTGCGCCGATCCAGTGGCCACGGGCGCGGCGCTTCGCCAGGCGCAATTCGTCCTCGCATTGAGCCCGTTCCGCACCGGGCTCGACTACGCCAACCTCATCCTGCCGATCGGGGCTTTCAGCGAGACGCCGGGCGTGTTCGTCAGCACCGAGGGGCGCCTGCAGCCGTTCTATGCGACGGTCCTGCCGCCGGGCGAAGCGCGGCCGGGCTGGAAGGTGCTCCGGGTCCTCGGCAGCATGCTGGGGGCGGGCCTCGAGTTCGATACGGTGGAGCAGGTCCGCGAAGCGTGCCTCAAGGGGAGGGACGTGGCGGCGCTCCTCTCGAACGGCATCTCCTCCGACGCAGGACAGGCGGAACGGAGCGCGGGCATCGAGCGCGTCGCGGACGTGCCGATCTATTTCGCCGATCCGATCGTGCGGCGCTCGGCTCCGCTGCAGGAAACGGTCGATGCTCGGCCGCCGCGCGCCTGGATGAACGGCAAGCTCCTCGCGCGGCTGGGCGTCTCAAGCGGCGACCCGCTGCTCGTGCGCCAGGGAGACGGGCAAGCGAGGCTCACTGCGGCGCAGGATGACGGGCTCCCCGACGAGTGCGTCCGCCTCTCGGCCGCCCATGCGTCGACCGCGCCGCTGGGGTCGATGTTCGGGACGCTGCAGCTCGAGAAGCTGGCGATCGGAAAGGCGGCCTAGCCATGGGGAAGACGCCCTGATGCGCGAGTGGTGGATCGACAAGGCGGACTGGCTGCAGGGCCAGGGCACCTGGGGCCCGATGGTCTATGCCACCGCGATGGCGCTTGCCGGCATCATCGCCATCGTCGCGCCGCTCTTCGCCTGCGTCGCCTACCTGACGCTCTGGGAGCGCAAGCTCATCGGCTGGATCCAGATCCGGATCGGCCCGAACCGCGTGGGGCCGCTGGGCCTGCTGCAGCCCGTCGCCGACGGCGTGAAGCTCCTCATGAAGGAGATCATCGTTCCGTCGAGCGCGAACAAGGGCCTCTACATCCTCGCGCCGATCGTGATGCTGATGCCCGCGCTCGCCGCCTGGGCCGTGATTCCCTTCGCGCCCGAAGTGGTCCTGGCCGACATCAACGCGGGGCTCCTCTACATCATGGCCTTGAGCTCGCTCGGCGTATACGGCGTGATCGTCGCCGGGTGGGCGTCCAATTCCAAGTACGCGTTCCTGGGCGCGATGCGCTCGGCGGCGCAGATGGTCTCGTACGAGCTCGCCATGGGCTTCGCGCTGGTGGTGGTGCTCATGGTGTCGGGAAGCCTGAAACTCTCGGACATCGTCGTGTCGCAGGGCCGCGGCCTCTTCGCCTCCATGGGGCTCAACTTCCTCTCGTGGAACTGGCTGCCTCTGCTGCCCATCCTCGTCGTCTACTTCGTCTCGGGGGTCGCCGAGACGAACCGCGCGCCTTTCGACGTCGTCGAAGGCGAGTCGGAGATCGTGGCGGGACACATGATCGAATACTCGGGCATGGCGTTCGCGCTCTTCTTCCTCGCCGAGTACATGAACATGATCCTGATCAGCACGCTGACGGTCGTCATGTTCTTTGGCGGCTGGCAGCCTCCGATCGACACGTATCTTTTTGCAGAAGTCCCTCCATTCAAGTTCGGATTGTTTTGGTTATTTGTAAAAACCTTCGTCGTCGTCTCGATGTTCCTCTGGCTGCGGGCGACCTTCCCCCGCTACCGCTACGACCAGATCATGCGCCTGGGCTGGAAGATCTTCATTCCGATCACCATCGTCTGGATCGTCGTCGTCGGCATCTGGATGCAGACGCCCTGGAGCCTGTGGCGATGACCCGGGTTCTCGATTTTTTCAAATCATTTTTGTTGATAGAGCTTCTGAGAGGGATGGCTCTGACCGGGCGTCACCTCTTCGCGCGCAAGGTGACGGTGCAGTATCCGGAGGAGAAGACGCCCATGAGCCCGCGCTTCCGCGGGCTACACGCGCTGCGCCGCTATCCCAACGGCGAGGAGCGCTGCATCGCATGCAAGCTCTGCGAGGCGGTGTGCCCGGCGCTCGCGATCCACATCGAATCGGAGGCACGCGCCGACGGCACGCGCCGCACCACGCGCTACGACATTGACCTCACGAAGTGCATCTTCTGCGGCTTCTGCGAGGAAGCCTGCCCGGTGGACGCCATCGTGGAGACGCGGACCCTCGAGTACCACGGGGAAAGGCGAGGGGACCTTTACTACACCAAGCCCATGCTGCTCGCGGTGGGCGAGCGCTACGAGGAGCAGATCGCCCGCGACCGGGCCGCCGACGCCCGCTACCGCTAGGTAGACAAGAACAATGTACGAAGCTGCCGTCTTCTACGCCTTCGGCGCGGTGCTGCTCGTGTCCGCGCTGGCCGTCATCACCGCGCGGAACCCGGTGCACGGGGTGCTCTTCCTTGTGCTCGCCTTCTTCACCGCTTCGGCCATCTGGCTCCTCCTGCGGGCCGAGTTCCTCGCCATCGCGCTCGTCGTCGTCTACGTCGGCGCGGTGATGGTGCTCTTCCTCTTCGTGGTCATGATGCTCGACATCAATCTCGAGCGCGTGCGCGAGGGCTTCTGGCGCAACCTGCCGCTCGCGCTGGTGGTGGGCGGCGTCATGGTGGTCGAGATGGTGCTCGTGCTCGCGGGCAAGTACTTCGACATCGTCGCGACGCGGCCCGCGCCGTTTCCGCCGGGCTACAGCAACACGCGCGCGCTCGGGCGGCTCCTCTATACCGACTACTGCTATGCGTTCGAGATCGCCGCGGTCGTGCTCCTCGTCGCGATCATCGCCGCCATCTCGCTCACGCTGCGGCGGCGCAAGGACAGCCGCTACCAGGATCCCGCCGAGCAGGTGAGGGCGCGGCGCGAGGAACGCGTGCGGCTCGTCTCGATGCCGGCGGAGCGCGACGCATGAGCCTCTACCCGCTCACCGTCAACCACTTCCTCGTGCTCGGGGCGATCCTCTTCGCGATCGCGGTCGTCGGCATCTTCCTCAACCGGCGGAACATCATCGTCCTCCTCATGGCGATCGAGCTCATGCTCCTCGCCGTGAACCTCAACTTCATCGCCTTCTCGAACTACCTCGGCAACCTCGCCGGCCAGGTATTCGTCTTCTTCATCCTCACGGTCGCCGCCGCCGAGTCGGCGATCGGCCTCGCGATCCTCGTCGTGCTCTTCCGCAACCTGAACACGATCGACGTGGACGACCTGGATTCGCTGAAGGGCTAGCGATGAAGACGCTCTAC
Source organism: Betaproteobacteria bacterium (assembly GCA_019237595.1). Classification (GTDB taxonomy): domain Bacteria; phylum Pseudomonadota; class Gammaproteobacteria; order Burkholderiales; family SG8-39; genus SCGC-AG-212-J23. Next base: position 6,495 of record JAFAGU010000133.1, read on the forward strand.
CTCCTGATTCCGCTCCTGCCGCTTGCCGGCGCGATCGTCGCCGGCCTCTTCGGCCGCGCGGTCGGCCGGGCCGGGGCGCACTGGGTCACCATCCTCTCGGTCCTCGCCTCCTGCGTGCTGTCGATCGTCGTCTTCGTCGACGTGCTGAACGGCCACGAGTTCAACGGCAACGTCTACACCTGGATCACGATGGGCGACACGCCGATCCACATCGGCTTCCTCATCGACCGGCTCACCGCCCTGATGATGGTCGTGGTCACCTTCGTCTCGCTCATGGTGCACGTCTACACCATCGGCTACATGGCGGACGACCCCGGCTACCAGCGCTTCTTCTCCTACATCTCGCTCTTCACGTTCTCGATGCTCATGCTCGTGATGGCGAACAACTTCCTGCAGCTCTTCTTCGGGTGGGAAGCGGTCGGCGTGGTGTCCTACCTGCTGATCGGCTTCTGGTACACGCGGCCCACCGCCATCTACGCGAACCTCAAGGCGTTCCTCGTCAACCGGGTCGGCGACTTCGGCTTCATCCTCGGCATCGCGCTCGTCCTCGCCCACTACGGGACGCTGGACTATGGGGTCGTCTTTCAGGAAGCAACCAAGCATCCGGACGGTTTGACCCTGATCTGCATCCTGCTCTTCGTCGGCGCCATGGGGAAAAGCGCCCAGTTTCCGCTGCACGTATGGCTGCCGGATTCGATGGAAGGCCCCACGCCGATCTCCGCCCTCATCCACGCCGCGACCATGGTCACGGCCGGCATCTTCATGGTGGCGCGCATGTCGCCGCTCTACGAGCTCTCGGAGACGGCGCGCTCGGTGGTCCTCGTCACGGGCGGGATCACCGCGCTCTTCATGGGCCTCGTCGCTCTCACCCAGTTCGACATCAAGCGCGTGGTGGCCTACTCGACGCTCTCCCAGCTCGGCTACATGACCGCGGCGCTCGGCGCCTCGGCGTACTCGGCGGCGATCTTCCACCTGATGACGCACGCGTTCTTCAAGGCGCTGCTCTTCCTCGCCGCGGGCTCCGTCATCATCGCGCTCCACCACGAGCAGGACATGCGGCGCATGGGCGGCCTCAAGTCGCGCATGCCGATCACCTACTGGACGCTCCTCGTCGGCGCGATCGCCTCGGCCGGCATCCCGCCCTTCGCCGGCTTCTATTCCAAGGACGCCATCATCGAGGCGGTGCACCAGGCCGGCGCGCCCGGGGCGGCGTTCGCCTACCTCTGCGTCGTCTCCTGCGTCTACGTCACGGCGGCCTACACCTTCCGGCTCGTGTTCATGGCGTTCCACGGCGAGCCGCGCTACGACGCCCACCATCCGCCTCACGAGTCGCCTGTAGTCGTGACCGTCCCGCTCGTCCTCCTCGCGATCCCATCGGTGGCAGCGGGGTGGGTGGTCGGCGACGCAGTCTTTGGCGACTACTTCGGGAAGGCGCTGGTGAACGAGCCTGAGGAGTGGCACGGCATCGTCGCTTACACGCTCCACGGCCTCACGGGGCTGCCGTTCTGGCTGGCGCTCGCCGGGATCGCCACGGCCTGGTACCTCTACCTCAAGAACCCGCAGGCGCCCAAGCGGGTCGCGCAGGCGTTCGGGCCGCTCTACGCCCTCGTCGAGCGCAAATACGGCTTCGACGAGCTCTATGCCTGGCTCTTCGCCGGCGGCGCGCTCGCGGCCGGGAAGGGCTTCTGGAAGGGCGGCGACCAGAACGTGATCGACGGCCTGATGGTGAACGGCTCGGCGCGGGTGGTGGGATGGTTCTCCACCGTCGTGCGCCACCTGCAGTCGGGGACGATCTACCGCTATGCCTCCACGATGCTGATCGGCGTCGTGATCCTCACCTACTGGCTGCTGAGATGAGCTCGCCGCTCCTCTCGGTCGTCATCTGGCTCCCGATCGCCGCGGGGATCCTCGTCCTCGCCGCGGGCGGCGACCGCAATGCGCCGCTCCAGCGCTCGCTCGCACTGGGCGGCGCCGTGCTCGGCTTCCTCGCCACCATCCCGCTCTACGCGGGCTTCGACGCGGCGAACGCCGGCATGCAGTTCGTCCAGGACGTGCCCTGGATCGCGCGCTTCAACATCCGCTACCACCTGGGCGTGGACGGCATCTCGCTGCTCTTCATCCTCCTCAACAGCTTCGTCACCGTCCTCGTCGTCATCGCCGGGTGGTCGGTGATCGAGACTCGCGTCGGCCAGTATTACGCCTCGTTCCTCATCCTCTCCGGCCTCCTGAACGGCGTGTTCGCGGCGATGGATGCCGTGCTCTTCTACGTCTTCTTCGAGGCGACGCTGATCCCGATGTTCATCATCATCGGCCTCTGGGGCGGGCCGAACCGCATCTACGCGGCGGTGAAGTTCTTCCTCTACACGCTGATGGGCTCGCTCCTGATGCTCGTCGCGCTCCTGTACCTGTACGGGAAGTCGGGCGGGAGCTTCGAGATCCTCGACTGGCAGCGGCTGCCGCTGCCACTGGGGACGCAGAAGTGGCTCTTCTTCGGCTTCCTCTTCGCCTTCGCGGTGAAGGTGCCGATGTGGCCGGTGCACACCTGGCTCCCGGACGCGCACACCGAGGCGCCCACCGGCGGCTCCGTGGTGCTGGCGGCGATCCTCCTCAAGCTCGGCGCGTACGGCTTCATCCGCTTCACCCTGCCGATCCTTCCGGACGCCTCGCGCTACTTCAGCGGGATGATGATCGCCCTTTCGCTCATCGCGGTGGTCTACATCGGCCTAGTGGCGCTCGTGCAGGCCGACATGAAGCGCCTCATCGCCTATTCGTCGATCTCGCACATGGGCTTCTGCACGCTGGGCTTCTTCCTCTTCAACCAGTACGGCGTGGAAGGCGCGCTGATCCAGATGATCTCGCACGGCTTCGTATCGGCCGCCATGTTCCTCTGCGTCGGCGTCCTCTACGACCGCATGCACACCCGCATGATCACGGACTACGGTGGCGTCGTGAACACGATGCCGCGCTTCGCCTCGCTCATGATGCTCTTCGCCATGGCGAACTGCGGCCTGCCCGCCACGAGCGGGTTCGTCGGCGAATTCATGGTGATCATGGGGGCGATGAAGGCGAGCTACTGGCTTGCCTTCGCCGCCGCCACGACGCTCGTCTGGGGCGCGGCCTACACGCTGTGGATGTACAAGCGCGTGGTGTTCGGCGCGGTCGC
>JAFAGU010000203.1 GCA_019237595.1 Betaproteobacteria bacterium
GACGAAGGCGACCGCATCGTCGATGACCGCGATCTTCTGGTGCTGGCAACCGGCGACCGGATGGGTGTCGTCGTAGCGGATATGCACCCTGCGCGCGGGCTTCCATCCGAAGCCGTAGAGCGGCGGGAGCTCGCGATCGGCGCCGAACACCACCGGGTAATCCCAGTTCAACACGCGCACGTGCAGGCCGGGGCGACGGCGCACGAGGTAGTTGAGGAATTCGCCGAGGACCGCCGGCGGGCCCCCGGCCTCCACCGCGTCGAAGTGCAGCCGCGTCTGGCTGTTGAAATCCCACGCGAGGAGGGTGATCGATCGCCGTGCGCGCAGCGCCGCCTTGTAGAACGCCTTGAAATAGGCCTCGGCGTCCACGAGCAGCGCGAGGCGGTTCGCTCGCGCCACCGCACAGCAGTTCCGGCCGACGTGGAGGAGGCTGCGCGGCGGCAGCTCGCTCGCCGCCTGGAGCGCGGGCGTCGGCGCGGCGCGCCGCCCTTTCGCTTCGCGCTCGCGCATGTAGACGACGCGGCCCACGAAGCGGCTTTCCTCAGCGCCGGCCCTGGATCTGGGCGGCGGGAGAAACCTGCTGCTGCATCTGCGCGGCGGGCGAGGGCTGGTTGTTCGCGCTCGCGCCGGCCGGAGCCCCGAGGAAGGTCTGCGGGACCGGCAGGTCGCTCGCGTTGCCGCGGAAAGGTGTATCGCTCGTGTTGTGGAGCTGCGGCGCGCCGCCTGCGGCAGCGCTCGCTCCCGGGAGAGCCGCGCTCGCGCCGACGCTCGCGGCGCCGGAGGTCGCGGGAAGCGCCCCGACCGGCACCTGGAACACCTGCAGAGCCGGCGTGCCGGCGATCGCGCCGGACGAAGCGACCTGCACGCCGTTCGAAGCCGCGGCCGGCGCGGCGGTCACGAGCGCGGTTACCGGCGAGACCGTTCCCGAGGGCGTGACGATCCGCCCTCCGAGAAGCGCGACGCCGATCTGCTGCGGCGTAGGCGCGGAAATGCCGTTCGAGATGAGCCGCTGGCGCGCCTGCTCGAGTACCTGTGCCACCTGCAGCGCGTTCATGCCCGCCGATGGCGTGAACGTCGCCGTCTGCTGCAAGCCGTCCGGCGTGATGCCCACGAGCGTCACGGGCGTGCCGAGCGCGAGCCCGTCGGCGAGGCTCTGGAAATTCTGCGGCGAGCCGGCGAAGGCGACGAGCTGCGGGGCGAGGCGCTGGACCACGACGGACGGGTCTTGGACTTGCGCGATGGCTGGACCGGCGACGACCAAGGACAGCACGAGGAAGCCGCCTGCGGACCTCAGCATGCAATACAGCGAGCGAGCGAATGGCATGGGCTTTCTCCTTTGTGCTCCGCTGAGCAAGCCCGGTGCCCAAAGGCGGATGCCGCACTGCCGCAGTGCGGTGCCGTCGAGCTTTGCTGGACTAAGTCATTGATCCGTTAGCCCTGCGCCGGTAGGCATAGACGTTGCGTAACGACGCCCATGAAGAAAAAGACGCGCTGGATCGTTTCGATCGCCGCCGGGGCCGTGGCGCTCCCGGCGGGCTATGCGGCGGGCGTGCTCCTCGGCCAGGAAAATCCGATCGGGCGATTCCTCGCCCTGGCGAACGCGCTCGCGCTGACTCCCTAGCGCCGGCGCGAGTAGCGCCGGCGGTATTCGATCATCAGCCAGCCGCCGAGCATCCCGCCGAGGTGGGCGAAGTGCGCCACCCCGGCCGCCGTGCCCGTCACGCCGAGAAAAAGCTCGATCGCCGCGAACACGATCACGAACGTGCGCGCCGACATGGGAATCGGCGGAAAAAGCAGCACGACGCGGCGCTGGGGGAAATACCAGCCGAAGGCGAGCAGCAGGCCGTAGATACCGCCCGAGGCGCCCACCATCGGCGCGGGCGGCGTGCCCATCGCGGTCGTGACTATGAGGTGGCAGGCACCGGCGACCACCGCGCTCACGGCGTAGTACCACAGGTAGAAGCGCGAGCCGAAGAGCCGCTCGACGTCGGAGCCGAACATGTAGAGGCCGAACATGTTGAAGAAGATGTGCGCGACGCTGCCGTGGAGGAAGCTGTACGTGATGAGCTGCCACAGCTCGAAATTCTCGTCCGGCCAGAGGGCGAACCACTCGACGAGCGGCAGCCCGCTCGAGTTCTGCGCGAGGAAGACGATGACGTTCGCGACGATGAGCGCTTGCGTGACCGGCGGCACGGGCCTACTCGACCTTCGCGCCGGAATCGCGCACGAGCTTGGACCAGTGCGGCGCTTCGGCCGCGATCTCGGCGTCGAAGGCTTCCGGGGTCTGCGATGGAAGCGCTTCCATGCCCTGAACGGCGATCTTGTCGCGCACCTCGTTCTTCGTCAGGCCCTTGAACGCGGCGGCGTGGAGCCGATGGACGATGTCCCGGGGCGTGCCCGCCGGCACGTAGAGGCCGAAGGAGAACGTGAAGTTGTAGCCGGCCAATCCCGCTTCCTCGGCGCCTGGCACGCCGGGCACGGCCGGTGAGGGCTTGGGTTGCGTCACGGCGAGCGCGCGCACGCGTCCGGCGCGCACGAACCCCATGACGGTGGGCGGCGTCGCGAAGTTGATTTGCGTGTCCCCGGCGATGAGCGACTGCGTCGCCGGGCCGCCGCCCTTGAACTGCACGGAGGTGAATTTCACGCCGGCGACCGATTCGAAGAGCACCGAGGCGAGGTGCGGCGCCGATCCGTAGCCCGCCGACGCGTTGAAGAGCTTGCCCGGATTCGCTCTTGCGTGGTCGATCACGTCGCGCAGGCTGCGAAAGGGCGAGTCGTTGTTGACGACGATCACGCACGGCCCGCGTGCCACGCGGGTCACGCCGGCGAAATCCTTGTCCGAATACCCTGGATTGCGGTAGAGCGCGAGGTTGACCGCCTTGTCGGTGGCGTTGAGCAGCGTGTAGCCATCGGGCGGCGACTTCGCGACGATTTCCGCCGCGATGTTCCCGCCGGCGCCGGGCTTGTTCTCGACCACGACGGGAACGCCGAGCTCCTTTTGCAGCTCGTCTGCGGCGACGCGAGAGAGGAAATCGGCCGATCCGCCGGGCGGATAGCCGGTGAAGAGGTGCAGCGGATGGTTCGGGAAACCTTGGGCGGCGGCCCACTGCGCGCTCGCTTGGGCGGCGCACAAAAGGACGCACTGGGCGAAAGAGACGAACGTGCGAAGCATGGCAAATGATAGGCTAGGGCAAAGAAAAGGGGAGGCGGTCCATGCAAACCAGGAGGCAGTTCCTCGCGGGCGCATCGGCGCTCGCGGCTACGAGCGTCGTTTCGCCCGCAAGAGCGGCCATGGGGCCGAACGACAAGTTCGACCTCGTCGTGAAAGGCGGCGAAGTGCTCGACCCGAGCCAGAAGCTGCGCGCGCGCCGCGACGTCGGTATTCGCTATGGCCTCGTCGAGGCGCTCGAGGCGGACATCCCGGCCGAGCGCGCGAACCGCGTGCTCGATGCCGGCGGGCGGCTCGTCGTTCCGGGCCTCATCGACCTCCACGCCCACACGTATCCCTACGGGTCGGCGATCGGCATTCCCGCGGACGAGCTCGTGCCCTTCCAGGGCACGACGACGGTCGTATCGGCGGGCGATGCGGGCGCGAACAACTTCGCCGCCTTCCGCCGCCACATCGTCGCGCAGACGCGCACGCGGATGTACGCCTTCGTGCACATCGCGAACATCGGCCTCGCCGGCTTCCCGGTTCCCGAGCTCTTCAACATCAGCTACGCCGATCCGGCCGCCGCCGCGCGGGCGCTCGCCGAAAACTCGGACATCGCCCTCGGCGTCAAGGTGCGCATGTCCGAAAACGTGATCGCGCGGCACGGCATCGAGCCGCTCAAGCGGGCGATCGCCGCGTGCCAGCTCTCCGGCACGAACGGCAAGGTGATGTGCCACATCGGCGGCGTGCAGACGCGCGAGCTCATGAGCGAGATCCTCGATACGCTGCGCGCCAGCGATGTCCTCACGCACGCGTTCTCCGGCGCGCCGAACGACGCCGGGCAGGGCACCAACATCGTCCAGGACGGCAAGCTCCTGCCCGCCGCGGTCGCAGCAAAGAAGCGCGGCGTGGTCTTCGACATCGGGCACGGCGGCGGCAGCTTCGACTACACGGTGGCTGAAGCCGCGATAGCGCAGGGCGTCGGGCCGGACACGATTTCCTCCGATATCCACGTCTTCTCCGGCAACACGCCCGGGATGCCGTACCTCACGTGGGTGATGAGCAAGTTCCTGAACATGGGCTTCACGCTCGAGCAGGTGGTGGCGATGGCGACGAGCGCGCCCGCGCGCGTCATCAACCGGGTCGCGAAGCTCGGCACGCTGCAGGCGGGCGCACCGGGCGATCTCTCGATCCTCGAGGTAGTGGAGGGTCCCGTGACCTTCGTCGACACGCGCAACAACAAGCGCGAAGGCAAGGTCCACCTGCGGCCGTGGCAGACCGTCGCCGGCGGCGTGCCGTTCGGGCGGCCCTACAACAACCCGTTCAGCGTGCGCTGATCGCAGCCTAGAGGATCATCTGCGTCTGGATGGTGAGGGAAAGGAGCTTTCCCTTCTCGTCCGTGACGCGCGTCTGCCACACCTGCGTTCGGCGGCCCTTGTGGAGCGGCGTGGATTCGGCGCGCACCTTGCCCGCCGACGCGGCGGAGAAGAAGTTCGTCTTCGACTCCATCGTTGCGGTCGCCTTGCCGGCTTCGGGGTTTGCCTTCAGGTGGCATAGCGTTCCCACCGCGCCGGCGGTGTCGGCGAGCGCCATGAGCGTTCCGCCGTGGATCGCGCCGCCCAGGGTGGCGACTTCCTCGCGGATCTCGAGCTCCGCCACCACGCGCTCGGGCGTCGCCTCGGCGAAATGGATGCCGAGATGCTTCACCAGGCCCTTGACCAGTCCGTGCTCCATCGGTATTCCTTCCGCGGTGTGATGCGTTATTGGAGCATGGGACGGCCTTCCTTCCTCGTTATTTCCGCCGCCGCTGCGTTCGTCGTCGCGGCAGGCCCGACTGCGGTTGCGCAGACCGCTACCGCGCCGGAGGCCGGTGTACCCCGGGAGCGGCAGATCGACCGTCCACCGCGTCCGGAGCGCGTGGCACGCGCACGCGAGCGTTGCAAGGCCGAGCGCGGGGTCGACTGCGATAGCCCCGAGGGCCTGCGCGAGTGGGAGCTGCAGGACCGCTCCCGGCAGGAGGCGGTGCAGCAGGGTTCGAGGCACATCGTTACCGTCCCGCGCCGCTAGCCGTCGAGCTCCGGTAGCGCCGGCCTTCGATGCGCTTCATGGCAAGTAATAGAGCAGATAGCGCATTGGGAGCTCTCGGTTCGGAAACATTCGGGGAACGAACATTGCAAGTCGACACCCGGAATGGACCGCCGGGAAGAGCCGATCGTGTGCTGCCCGACCTGCGGGCTCAGCCAGCGGCTCGGGCCGGTGCCGCCGCGCCATGCCGCGCTCTGCGCGCGCTGCGGCTCGACGCTCGACACGGCGCGCGCGCCGAGCGTGATCCCGACGGTGGCGTGCTCGCTCGCCGCGCTAATTTTCTACGTCCCGGCGAACATCTTCCCCGTGCTCACGATGCAGCGCTACGGGCTCTATTCCGAGGCGACGGTGTGGCAGGGCGTGGTCGAGCTCGCGCGCATGGGCTACTGGTTCATTGCCGCGGTGGTTTTCATGGCGAGCATCGCCGTGCCGCTCTTCAAGCTGCTCGCGCTCTTCTTCCTCAGCGCAACGGCGACGCTTCGCACGCGTCGCTGGCGGCGAGAGCGCACGCTTCTCTACCGCGCGATCGACATCGTGGGCCCTTGGGCGATGCTGGATGTCTTCCTGCTCGCGATCCTCGTCGCGCTCGTGCGCCTGGGCTCGCTCGCGACCGTACTCCCGGGACGCGGCATGCTCGCCTTTGCCTGCGTCGTGGTGCTGACGCTCCTCGCGTCCTCGTTCTTCGATCCCAGGCTCATCTGGCAGGGGTACGGCGAGGCGGAAAAGCATTACCGGCGACGGACGGCAGGCGCGGAGGCGAACGCATGAGCGAGGTCGTCGCAGAAGAAATCCCGCGCGCCCGCCTGCGCCGGCGCAGCCGCTGGCTTCACGCGATGTGGATCCTGCCCGTGCTCGCGGCGGCGGTCGCGGGTTATCTCATCTGGGACCGGATGAGGACCTTCGGGCCGGAGATCACCATCGAGTTCCGCGACGGCGGCGGCCTGCGTGCCGGCCAGACGCCGATCAAGTACCGCGGCGTGCAGATCGGGGAAGTGACGCGCGTCGATCTGAGCGCCGACCACTCGACGGTGCTCGTGCGCGCCCGGCTGCAGCGCACGGCCGCGTCCCTCGCGCGCGAGGGCGCCGTGTTCTGGATCGTCCGGCCGCAGGTCGGTTGGGGACAGGTTACGGGCCTGAACACCGTGATCAGCGGGCCGGAGATCCAGGTGCTCGATGGCAAGGGCGGACCGGCGCGCCGTTTCGCCGGGCTCGAGAAGGCGCCGGTCGGCATGGGAGAGCCCGGACTGAAGATCGTGCTCAAGGCCGAGCGCCCGGTGTCGCTCAGGGCGAATTCGCCCGTGTACTACCGCGGAGTCGAGGTCGGGCTCGTGCAGGAGCTCGATCTTTCGGCCGATTCGCGCGCGGCGGACATCCACATCCTCGTCTACCAGCGGTATGCGCGGCTCGTGCGCACCGGCTCGGCGTTCTGGAACGTCAGCGGCGTGAGCCTCAAGGCGGGCCTCCTGAAGGGAGTGGAGCTCGACATAGAATCGCTGCGCGCGCTGGTGGCCGGCGGCATCGAGTTCGCGAGCCCGGAGCGCTCGCCCCAGGCTCGCGCCGGCACGGTGTTCTTCCTCCACGAGAACCCGAAGACCGAATGGCTCGCGTGGTCGGCGAAAATCCCGATCCCGCCGGAGAGCGCCTCTACAGGACGATAGGCCGGTCCGGCAGCTCGTTCTCGCCGCCGGGCGTCTTGGGAAACGCGCCGCGGAGGAGCTCGGTGATGCGCGCGATGCCGTGGAGGCTGCCCACCAGGAACTCGCCGCGGCGGAAGGCGGCTTCCATCGCGCGGCAGACGCTATCCCACTCGGCTTGCGGCACTTTGTGGGAGATCCCGCGGTCGGCAACGATGTCGATGTGCCGGCTCACGAGCTGGAGGTAGACGAGGACGCCGCTGTTCTTCTCGGTATCCCACACGCGAAGCTGGGAGAAGAGGTCGAGCGCGCGCTTCCGCGATGAGCGCTTCTTCGCCAGGTAGAAGAGCGGCAGCGTAGCCTCGACGACGAAGCGGATCTGGCCGTCGTGCTGGCCTTCGGAGGCGCGGATCGCCTGCTCGATCTTCTTGAGGTCCGCCGGCGAGAAGGTGCGGCGCGCCCAGAGATCCGGGACGAGGAGGTGCCTGAGAAGCCGCGACAGCTTCATCACCAGCCTCCGCTCGCGCCGCCGCCGCCGGAGCTGCCGCCCCCGCCGCCGAACCCCCCGCCACTGAATCCCCCGCCGCCGAAGCCGCCGGAGGACCAGCCGCCGCCCCAGCCGCCGCGGCCCCCGCCCGTCGAGCCCACGAGAAGAGAGAGCACGAACGCGATCAGGCCCGCGGCGCCGGCGGCGATGAACGAGCTGAACGCTACGAGGATGATGCCGCCCACGATCCCGCCGACGAGGAGCGACCCGACCAGGCGCCCCGCGATCGCCTTCAGGAACCCGCCGCCGAGGAGTACGACGAAGAAGATCGGCATGAGCCAGTCCTCGACGCCGTGAAGCTGCCGCGGCGCGGACGGGGGCGAAGGCGGCGGAAGCGGCTCGCCCTCGATGGTGCGCATCACGCGGTCGAGCCCGGCGCGGATGCCGCCATAGAAGTCGCCCTGCTTGAAGCGCGGCGTGATGTCGTCGTCGATGATGCGCTTCGCGGCCGCGTCCGGCAGCACGCCCTCCAGGCCGTAGCCGACCTCGAACCGCAGGCGGCGATCGTCCTTGGCGACGACCAGGAGGACGGAATCGTCTACGCCCTTGCGCCCGAGCTTCCACGATTCCTCGACGCGTACGGCGTACTGCTCGATCGTCTCGGGCTGCGTCGTCGGGACGATGAGGACGGCGAGCTGCGCGCCCTTGCGCGCCTCGAATTCCGAAAGGGTTTTTTCCAGCACCTCCCTTTGAGAACTGCTCAGCGTGCCCGTGAGGTCGGTGACACGTGAATGCAGCGGCGGGATGGCGGCCGCAGCGGCCGCTATCCCGTGGATCGTGGCAAGGAGCGCCGCGATCCCGATGAAAAACAGCTTACTTCGTGCCGAAATCAACTTTGGGCGGCGCCGAGATGGCCTTCTCGTCCTCGACCGTGAATTGCGCCTTCTCCTTCATCCCGAACATCTTCGCGGTGAGGTTGGTCGGGAAGGAGCGCACCGTGACGTTGTATTCCTGCACCGCGCGGATGTAGCGCTGCCGCGCGACCGCGATGCGGTTCTCCGTGCCCTCGAGCTGCGCCTGCAGGTCGCGGAAGTTGGCGTCGGACTTGAGCTGCGGGTAGGCCTCGGCGACCGCCATCAGGCGGGAGAGGGCGCCGGTGAGCTCGCCTTGTGCCTGCGTGAATTTCTGGAAGGCCTGCGGGTCGTTCACGAGCTCGGGCGTCGCCTGGATGGCGCCTACCCTCGCGCGCGCGTTCGCGACGTCGATGAAGACCTTCTGCTCCTGCTGCGCGAACCCTTTCACGGTGTTGACGAGGTTCGGCACGAGGTCCGCGCGCCGCTGGTACTGGTTGAGCACCTCGGACCATGCGGCCTTGATCGTCTCGTCCTGCTGCTGGAGCGTGTTGTAGCCGCAGCCGCCTAGGGCGAGGAGGGAAAGCAGGGCGGCGGCGAAGGCGAGGAAGCGCTTCATGGGCGGACCCTTTCTGGGCTTGTTGTTCGGCACATACGTGGGGGCTGGATGGGCTATTTCAAGCGGCATGCCGATTGCTCAGGCTCACTGCCACCTGGAGGCTCGCATGAGAACGCTGACCCTCGTCCTGGCCGCGGCAAGCGCGGCGCTTTCGATTCCGGCCTTTCCGCAAGCGCCTGCGCAGAACCGCGCGGACCTCGACGCGATGCGCCGGCAGCAGGCCCTCGCGCAGCAGCGGGACACGGAGGCGCGGATCCAGCGCGCGAGGGATCGCTGCGTCGCCAACCGCGGGGCCGATTGCGACACGATGGAAGGCCTGCAGGAATGGCTGCTCCTCGACCGATCGCGCGCCGACGCGGTCCTCGACCGCATTTCGCCGCTGCAGGGCTCGGCGTCCACGGGCGGCTCGGCGATTCCGGGGTCGACCGTTCCCGATCTCTCGCCGTACAACGTCGGCAGCGGCCGCTAGCCCTCAGAACTTGAGCGCGCGCTGCGTCGCGGGCCGCGCGCCGATTTCCTTCCCCCAGCGCTCGAGGTTCGCGAGCCCGTCGCACACTTCCGGGATTGCGGCCTTGGCGCGCACGTAGCCGGCATAGAGCGAGAAGTCGGCGACGGTCAGCTCCTCCCCCGCCGCGTATTTGCCCTTCGCGAGCAGGTCGTCCCAGACCTTGAACATGCCCTTCAGCCGGCCCTTGAACATGTCGGCGGTCGGGCCGTGCGGATCCTTGCCGCGAATGATGCCGAAGACCGTGCCGATCGTCGGCGTGACGTCGGTCGACGCGCTCATCAGAGCCTGCAGCATCGCGGCGCGCGCCGCCGGGCCGCGCGGCAGGAACTTGCCGGATTTCTCCGCGGCATAAAGCAGAATCGCTGAGGACTGGGAAAGGGTGAGCGGCTTGCCGCCGGGGCCTTCCGTGTCCACGATCACCGGAATCTGGCCCATGGGATTCAGCGCCAGGAACTTCGGGGTCTTGTTCTCGCCCTTGGCGAGGTCGATGACGTTGAGGCGGTAGGACAGCCCGCATTCCTCAAGTGCAATGCGCGCGCGCAGGCCGTTCGAAGTGGGACCGCCGTAGTAGTCGATCATCTCTCCTCCCGTGAACGAAGCGCGAGTTTAGTGCAGGTTTAATGCCGTTGTGCGTCGCGGCGCAAAACTTGCTCGCCGAGGCTCCATGGCGGACGGTGACGACACGCCGGTGAATCTTTCCAGGAGACGCTTCATGCAGACCGCGGCAGCGGGCGCTGCGCTCGGCGCCGTGCAGCAGGCGCAGGGCCAGGCGATAGTTCCGGAGCAGGCGACGGCGAAGGCGCCCGCGACTCACACGATGTCCTTTACGCTGAACGTCAACGGGCGCCCTTACGCGCTCGAGCTCGAGCCGCGCGTCACGCTCCTCGACGCATTGCGCGAGACGCTCGGCCTCATGGGCACGAAGAAAGGTTGCGACCGCGGCCAGTGCGGCGCCTGCACCGTGCTTGCGAACGGCCGGAGGATCGACTCCTGCCTTGCGCTCGCGGTTGCGCATGATGGAGACGAGATCACTACCATCGAAGGCCTGGCCCTCGCGGGCCGGCTCCATCCCATGCAGCAGGCGTTCGTCGAGCAGGACGCGTTCCAGTGCGGTTATTGCACGCCGGGACAGATCTGCTCGGCGCTCGGCATGGTGGCGGAGCTCGAGAAAGAGGGGCTGCCGCTCGACGATGCGACGGTGCGCGAGCGGATGAGCGGCAACCTTTGCCGGTGCGGCGCCTATCCCAATATCGTGGCGGCTATTCTCAAGGCTGGACGCGCCGCGTGAGGGACTTCCGCTATACGCGCGCAAGCGACATCGATTCCGCCGTGCGCGCCGGACGCTCGTCGAACGCGAAATTTGTCGCCGGCGGGACCAACCTCATCGACTTGATGAAGGGCGCCGTCGAGCAGCCGGAGGAGCTGATCGACGTAAGCCGCCTCCCGCTCGACCGCATCGAGCCGCTCGTCGACGGTGGGCTACGCATCGGCGCGGCCGTGAAGAACAGCGACGCCGCCGCGCATCCGCTCGTGCGCGATCGCTATCCGCTGCTTTCGCAGGCGCTCCTCGCCGGTGCCTCGGCGCAGCTCCGGAACATGGCGAGCATGGGCGGAAACCTCCTGCAGCGCACGCGCTGCCACTACTTCTACGATACCGCCTTCAAGGCGTGCAACAAGCGCTCCCCGGGAAGCGGTTGCGCCGCGCTGGAAGGCGAGCGGCGCATGCACGCGATCCTCGGAGCGAGCGAGCGGTGCATCGCCGTGCATCCCTCGGACATGGCCGTGGCGCTTGCGGCGCTCGACGCCGTGGTCCGGGTGCGGGGCGCAGCCAGCGAGCGCACGCTCCCAGCCGCGGAATTCCATCGCCTCCCCGGAGACACGCCGGAGCGCGACACGAACCTGGAGCACGGCGAGCTCATCACGGCGATCGAGCTTCCCGCCTCGCGCTTCGGTGCGAACGCGCACTATCTCAAGATCCGCGATCGAGCGAGCTACGCTTTCGCGCTGGTGTCGGTCGCTGCGGCCCTCGACATGCAAGATGGCCGGGTACGCCAGGCGCGCATCGCCCTGGGCGGCGTTGCGCACAAGCCGTGGCGAGCTCGGCGCAGCGAGGAAATGCTTGCCGGCAAGTCGCTCGATGCCTCCGCCCTGCGTGCGGCCGCCGAGGCGGCGCTCCTGGACGCGAAGCCGTATCCGGACAACGCGTTCAAGGTGGAGCTCGCGAAGCGCGCGATCGTCCGCGCCGTGCTCGTCGCAGGGGGCGCGGCATGAGCCTCGTGGTCGGCCTGCCCCTCGATCGCACGGACGGACCGCTCAAGGTGCAGGGGGAGGCGCGCTACGCCGCCGAGTTCAGGGCGCCGGCGATGGCGCATGCGTTCCTCGTGAGGAGCACGATTGCGAAAGGCGAGATCGCCTCCATCGACTCCGGCGAGGCGGAGCGCGCGCCGGGCGTACTGCTCGTTCTCACGCATCGCAACGCGCCGGCGCTTCCAAAGCGCGGCAAGGCGGCCTTTCATCCCCCGGCGGGACGGATGCTCTCGCTCCTGCAGGACGGCTCGGTCCACTATAGCGGCGAACCGATCGGCGTCGTCGTCGCGGACACCCTCGAGCACGCCATCGCCGCCGCC
>JAFAGU010000312.1 GCA_019237595.1 Betaproteobacteria bacterium
TTCGCGCACACGATGTTCTTCGGCATCGGCGGCTACGGGGTGGGCATCGCCATGGCGCGCCTCGAGCCCGCCTGGGCGAACGTCGGCGTGGGCATCGCCGGGGCGGTCCTCGCCTCGCTCGCGCTTTCGTTCCTCATCGGCCTCTTCTCGCTGCGCGTGAAAGCGATCTTCTTCGCGATGATCACGCTCGCGGTGGCCTCCTTCTTCGCCATCCTCGCGTCGCAGCTCTCGGCCATCACTGGCGGCGAGGATGGCCTGACGTTCAAGGTGCCGGAGCTCCTGCGCTCGCGCACCAGCGCGTACTACGTCGTCTTCGTGGCCGCCACCGCGGTCTTCCTCGCGCTCCTGCGCGTGGTGAACTCACCCTTCGGCCGGGTGCTGCTCGCGATCCGCGAAAACGACTTTCGCGCCGAGGCCCTGGGCTACCGGACCGTCGTCTATCGCACAGTGGCGAACTGCCTGGGGGCGCTCGTCGCGACGCTCGCGGGCGCGCTCTACGCGCTCTGGCTCCGGTATACCGGGCCCAACACGACGCTCGACTTCTCCATCATGGTGGACATCCTGCTCATGGTCGTCATCGGCGGCATGGGCACGATGTACGGAGCAGTCCTTGGCGCCACGCTCTTCGTCGTCGCCCAGAACTACCTGCAGGACGCAATGAAGGCCATCTCGTCCGCGGCGGCAGGCGTGCCGCTTCTCCCGCAGCTCTTCCATCCGGACCGCTGGCTCCTCTGGCTGGGCCTGCTCTTCGTCCTTTCGGTCTACTACTTCCCGCGCGGGATCGTCGGGCAGCTCCGGAAATGAAAT
Source organism: Betaproteobacteria bacterium (assembly GCA_019237595.1). Taxonomy (GTDB): domain Bacteria; phylum Pseudomonadota; class Gammaproteobacteria; order Burkholderiales; family SG8-39; genus SCGC-AG-212-J23. The sequence goes on from JAFAGU010000312.1 coordinate 808, forward strand.
CCAAATACGCGCTCTGCGAGGGACGCGAGATCCACTTCATGGACTGGAGCGAAAAGCGCGCCGAGGTCGTCGTCGCGTGGCACGGGCTCGCGCGTACCGGCCGCGACATGGACGAGCTCGCCGCGCATCTCTCGAAGCATTATCGCGTCCTCTGCCCGGACACGATCGGCCGCGGTCTTTCGCAGTGGAGCCCCGAGCCTGAGCGCGAGTACTGCCTCGACTTCTACGGCCGCATCGCCGTTTCTCTTCTCGATCAACTGCAGATCAAGACCTGCGCGTGGGTCGGGACGTCCATGGGAGGCGCCATCGGGCTGCGGCTAGCAGCCGGCGCCCTTAAGGGTCGCATCCGCAGGCTCGTGCTGAACGACATGGGCCCGAAGATCGCCGATGCCGCGGTGGAGCGCATCCGCTCGTATGCGGGAAAACCGCCGCGCTTCGACCGGCTGAGCGAGCTCGAGCAGTATTTCCGCACCATCTACAAGCCCTACGGCTGGCTCTCGGACGAGCAATGGCGCCGTCTAGCCGAGACTTCCGCCCGGAGGCTCCCCGACGGAGGCATCACCACCCACTACGATCCGAACATGGTCCTGCAGTTCGTCCACCATCCGCGCGACTACGACCAGTGGGAGGCGTACGACCGGATCGAGGCGCCGACGCTATGCCTGCGCGGCGAGCACTCGGACCTGCTGCTCGCCGAGACCGCCGAGGAAATGAAGCGCCGCGGGCCCCGCGCGGAAGTCGTCACCATCGCCGGCTGCGGCCATGCGCCGGCGCTCAATGTGCCGGATCAGCTGAGTCTTGTGGAGCGGTTTTTGGCCGGATCGAGATGAAGCGGGCGAAGAAGAGCCCCGCTTCGTAAAGGACGCACATCGGGATCGCCAGCATGAGCTGCGAGAGGACGTCGGGCGGCGTCACGACCGCAGCGACCACGAACGCGCCGACGATGACGTAGGGGCGCACATCGCGAAGCTGGGCGACGGTGACGATGCCCATGCGGACCAGGATCACCACGACCACCGGGATCTCGAAAGTCACGCCGAACGCGACGAACATCGTGATGACGAAGCTGAAGTAGGCATCGATGTCCGGCGCCGGGGTGATCGACTTGGGCGCGAAGGCGTGGATGAACGTGAACACGCGCTCGAAGACGAAGTAGTAGCAGAACGCCATGCCGAGGAGGAAGAGCACCGTGCTGGCGACCACGAGCGGGAGGCCGATCTTCTTCTCATGCTCGTAGAGGCCTGGGGCGACGAACGCCCACGCCTGGTAGAGGACGAAGGGCAGCGCTCCCACCAGCGCGGCGAGCGCCGTGACCTTCATCGGCACCATGAACGGCGTGATGACGCCCGTGGCGATCATCTTGGTGCCGTCGGGAAGCGCGCTCATGAGCGGCACGGCGAGGAAGTCGTAGATCGCGCCCGATCCCGGCCAGACGAAGGCGAAGACCACGAAGAGCACGAGCACCGCAGCGAGCGCGCGCATGATGCGCTGGCGGAGCTCGATGAGATGGGAGATGAAGCTTTCCTGTGCTTCGCTCACGACTTCGCTTCTTCGGGCTTGCGCTCTTCGGTCCGGGGCTCGGCGGCGCTCTTGTCCTCGACCTTCGCCGACTCGACGACCGACTGGACGGATTGGTTGAGCTCCGTCTCGGTCTTCGAGAGCTCGCTCCGCACCGAGCTCTCGAAGCTCGTCGCGCTCTGCTGCAGCTGATCGCGCATCTTCTTCAGGTCCTCGAGCTCCATCTCGCGGTTGATGTCCGCCTTCACCTCGGTAACGTAGCGCTGCAGTCGCCCGGCGAGGTGGCCGAGCGTGCGCGCGACGCGCGGCAGCCGCTCGGGCCCGATGACGACGAGCGCCACGACGCCGATGACGAGAAGCTCGGAGAACCCTATGTCGAACATGCGATGGCCCGAGAATAAAAAGGCGCCCGCAGGGGCGCCTTCGTCGACGGAAGCTCGGGCGTCAGGCCTTGGACTCGGTCTTGCTCTTGACCTCGCCGTCGACCGTCTTGCCGGTGACCTGAGGCGCCGGGGCTGCGTCGGGCCGATCGCCGCCCTCGCGCATGCCTTCCTTGAAGCCGCGCACGGCGCCGCCAAGATCGGCGCCCATGTTGCGGAGCTTCTTCGTGCCGAAGATCAGCATCACGATCAGCAGGACGATCAGCCAGTGCCAGATGCTGAGCGAACCCATGTCTTCCTCCTAGCTCACTGTTTCCTGCGCTGGAGCATCGGTCCGAGAGGCTCCGGACCGCCCAGCACGTGCATGTGCACATGATACACCTCCTGATGCCCCACCGGCCCCGTGTTGACGATGGTGCGGAAGCCCTCGGCCGCGCCCGACTCGCGAGCGAGGCGGCCCGCGATGGCGAGCATGCGGCCGAAGGCCGCCTCGTGAGAAGGCGTCGCGTCATAGAGGGTCGCGACGTGCGTCTTCGGCACGACGAGGAAATGCACCGGCGCCTGCGGGCGGATGTCGTGGAAGGCGAGCACCTCCGCGTCCTCGTAGAGCTTCTTCGCCGGAATCTCGCCGCTCACGATCTTGCAGAAAATACAATTCGGATCGCTCATCGCTCTGCCCTATTTCTTCCGCGCCGCCTTTTCGTCGAGCCCGGGGATGCCTTCGCGGCGATGCAGCTCCGCGAGGACGTCGCCCGGCCCCAGCCCGTGGCGCGCGAGGAGGATCATGCTGTGGAACCACAGGTCCGCCGTCTCGCGCACGAGGTGGAGCCGGTCGCCGCTCTTCGCGGCGAGGACGGTCTCCGTAGCCTCCTCGCCGATTTTCTTAAGCACCGAGTCTTCGCCTTCGGAGAGAAGCTTCGCGACGTACGAGGTCTTCGGGTCGGCGCCCTTGCGCTGCTCGATCGTCGTGGCGATCCGTTCCAGCGTCTCATAAAGTCCTGGCTTCATTTGTCGTAGATCGAGGCCGGGTCCTTGAGGACCGGTTCCACCTCTTTCCATCTCCCGTTCTCCAGTTTTCGGAAGAAACAGCGCTCGTGCCCCGTATGGCAGGCGATGCCGCCGGCCTGCTCGACGAGGAGCAGGACCGCGTCGGCGTCGCAATCAAGCCGCACCTCCCGCACCTTCTGCACGTGCCCGGACTCCTCGCCCTTGCGCCACAGGCGCTTGCGCGAGCGCGACCAGTAGACCGCCTCGCCGCGCTTCACCGTCTCGGCTAGCGCCTCGCGGTTCATCCATGCCACGGTGAGGACCTTGCCGGTCACCGCGTCCTGCGCGACGGCGGCGACGAGCTCGTGTTCGTTCCACGGCACCTCATCGAGGTAGGTCACAGGCGCACCTCGATTCCCCGGCTCCTCATGTGCTCCTTTACCTGGCGCACGGTGAGGTCGCCGAAATGGAAGACGCTCGCCGCCAGCACTGCATCGGCGCCGCCAGTCGTCACGCCCTCCGCGAAGTGCTCGGGCGAACCGACGCCGCCCGAGGCGATCACGGGGACGCCTACCGCATCGCACACCGCGCGCGTGAGCGGAAGGTCGAAGCCCTCCCGCGTCCCATCGCGGTCCATGCTCGTGAGGAGGATTTCGCCGGCGCCTGCGCGCTCCATCGTCTTCGCCCATTCGATCGCATCGAGCTCCGTCGGCCGCCGGCCGCCATGGGTGAAGACTTTCCAGGAGTTGCCGACCTTCTTCGCATCGATGGCAACCACGATGCACTGGCATCCAACGATGCCGGAAGCTTCTTTCACCAGCGCCGGGTTCTGCACGGCCGCCGTGTTGATCGACACCTTGTCGGCGCCCGCGTTGAGCAGCCGCCGGACGTCCCGCACGTCGCGCACGCCGCCGCCGACGGTGAGCGGGATGAAAACCTTGGCGGCGACTGCCTCGATGACGTTGAGAAGGATGTCGCGCTCATCGGAGCTCGCCGTAATGTCGAGGAACGCGACCTCGTCGGCGCCCTGCTCGTCGTAGCGCGCCGCGATCTCCACGGGGTCGCCCGCGTCGCGCAGGTTGAGGAAGTTCACGCCCTTGACCACGCGCCCGGCGGTGACGTCCAGGCACGGGATGACCCGCTTCGCCAGGGGCATCCGTCTCTCCGGAGCTTCAGGACGGCGCCTTGCCGAGCGCCTTGTCGGCGGCGGCCTGCGCGGTCTTCAGGTCGAGCTTGCCCTCGTATAGCGCACGTCCGGCGATGGTGCCGATCACGCCCTCCGGCACGAGCTTCGCGCAGATCGCCTCGACGTCCTTCACGCTGTTCAGCCCGCCGGAGGCAATGACCGGCGTCTTGATCGACTGGGCGAGCTTGAGCGTAGCGTCGATGTTGACGCCGTTCATCATGCCGTCGCGGCCGATGTCGGTGTAGATGAGCGCCTCGACCCCGTACTCCTCGTACTTCTTCGCGAGGTCCACGACGTCGTGGCCGGTCATCTTGGACCAGCCCTCGACCGCCACCTTGCCGTCCTTCGCGTCGAGGCCGGCGATGATGTGGCCTGGAAAGGCGTAGCACGCGTCGGAAAGAAAGCCCGGATTCTTGACCGCGGCCGTGCCGATCACCACCCAGGTCACGCCCGCATCGAGGTAGCTCTCGATCGTGTCGAGGTCGCGGATCCCGCCGCCGAGCTCGATCGGCATCGCGTCGCCCACGGCCTTGATGATCTCGCGGATGATCTTCTCGTTCTTCGGTCGGCCCGCGACCGCGCCGTTCAGGTCGACGATGTGCAGCCGCTTTGCGCCCTGCGCGAGCCAGTGCTTCGCCGTCGAGAGGGGGTCGTCGGAGAACACCGTCGCCGACTCCATCTTGCCCTGCTGCAGGCGCACGCAGCGACCGTCCTTGAGGTCGATGGCGGGAATGATCAGCACAACGAGGGGTTAAATCAGGGACGCCAGCTCACGAAGTTGGAGAGAAGTTGCAGGCCGGCGGACTGGCTTTTTTCAGGGTGGAACTGGACGGCGAAAATATTATCCCGCGCCACTGCGCAGGTAAAGGGCGCGCCGTACGTCGCCGTCGCCGCGGTCAGAGAAGCGTCGCCGGGGGCCGGGAAGTAGCTGTGCACGAAGTAGAACCGGCTGGCGTCGGCGATGCCGCGCCACAAGGCGTGCGGTCGGGCCTGCCGAACCTCGTTCCAACCCATGTGGGGCACCTTCAGCCCGGTGAGATGGAAGCGCGGCACCGATCCCCGCAGGATGCCCAGGCCCGGCGTGTCCCCTTCTTCGCCCCGCTCGAAGAGCATCTGCAGCCCGATGCAGATGCCGAGGAAGGGCTTCGAACCCGCAGCGCGCACGACCGCCTCCCGCGCACCGCTTGCCGAGAGCTGGCGCATGCAGTCGGGCATGGCGCCCTGTCCGGGCACCACGACGCGGTCGGCGGCGAGGATGGCGTCGGGACGCGCCGTGACCGCGACCTCGGCCGAGGGCGCCACGTGCTCGATCGCCTTGGAGACCGAGCGCAGGTTCCCCATGCCGTAATCCACTACGGCAATCTTCAAGGGCTAGAGCGCCCCCTTCGTCGAGGGAATCGCGCCGGCGGCCCGCGGGTCGGCCTCCGCCGCCATGCGAAGCGCGCGCGCGAAGGCCTTGAACATCGTCTCGCACTGGTGGTGCGAGTTATCGCCGCGCAGGTTGTCGATGTGCAAGGTCACCTGCGCATGGTTGACGAAGCCCTGGAAGAACTCGTGCACCAGGTCCACATCGAAGTCGCCGACGAGCGCGCGAGTGAACCCGACGTGATACTCGAGGCCCGGCCGCCCCGAGAAGTCGATCACGACGCGCGAGAGCGCCTCGTCGAGCGGCACGTAGGCATGCCCGAAGCGCCGGATGCCCGCCTTGTCCCCGATCGCCTTGGCGAAAGCCTGGCCGAGCGTGATGCCGATGTCCTCGACCGTGTGGTGGCCGTCGATGTGCAGGTCGCCCTTCGCCTCGATCTCGAGGTCGAGCATCCCGTGGCGCGCCACCTGGTCGAGCATGTGCTCGAGGAAGGCGAGGCCGGTCGAGAGCTTCGCCGAGCCGCGTCCGTCCAGGTTGAGCTTTACCCGGATCTGCGTTTCCTTGGTGTTGCGGACGACTTCCGCGGCGCGCGTCACAGCGATTCCTTCAGGGCGGCGACCAGTATACGGTTTTCTTCGGGCGTGCCCACCGTAATGCGCAGGCAGTTCTTCGTCGGGGGCGCGTTGAGGTTCTTGACGAGGACGCCGCGGCGAAGCAGCGCGCCATGCGTAGCATCGGCGTCCGGCACGCGCACGAGGATGAAATTGGCCTTCGAGGGAATCACGGTGACGCCCGGCATCGCCGCGAGCGTCGCGGCGAGTCGGTCGCGGTCGGCGCGGATCGCGGCCGCCTGCGCCTCGAGCACGTCCAGGCGCTCGAGCATGAAACAGGCCGTGGCCTGCGTGAGCACGTTGACGTTGTACGGCGAGCGAACCTTGTTCAGCTGCTCGATCCATTCCGGCCGTGCCGCGAGATAGCCAAGCCGGATCCCCGCGAGACCGAGCTTCGAGGCCGTGCGCAGGACGAGCAGGTTGGGGAAGGCCGGAAGCCTGTCCATGAAGGTTTTTTCGGCGAACGCGTGATAGGCCTCGTCCATCACGACGATGCCGGGAGCCGCGGCGATGATCGCCTCCATGTCCGCCTGCGGGTAGAGCGTCCCGCTCGGGTTGTTCGGATACGCGAGGAAGACGATCGCGGGCTTCTCCGCGCGCATGCGCTCGATGAACGCGGAGGCGTCGAGGGAAAAGTCGGCGCGAAGCGGGAAGCTCACCGCTTTCATGCCTGTGAATGCCGCGTACATCGAGTACATCACGAAGGTCGGCGCCGGATACATCATCGCCGCCCCGGGCCGCGCGAGCGCGATGGTGATGATCTGCAGGAGCTCGTCGGAGCCGTTGCCGAGCATGAGCTCCATGCCGGCCGGCACGCACATCTTGCGTGCGAGGAGCTCGCGAAGCCGAGCGCCGGTGGGATCCGGATAGCGGTTGAGCTCGACCTTCGCGAGCACTTGCGCAAGCTCGCCGCGAAGCTCCGGCGAGAGCGCGTACGGATTCTCCATCGCATCGAGCTTCACGAGCCCAGCGGCGGGCGGGACGTGATAAGCCTTGAGGGCGAGGATCTCCGGCCGAACGAGCTTCTCGACGCTCACTTGAACCTCATCTCGGCGGAGCGGGCGTGCGCGCCCAGGCCTTCGCCTTCCGCGAGCGTGGCGGCGAGGCGGCCGAGCGAGGCGGCGGCGGCCTTTGTCACGCCGATGAGGCTCGTCCGCTTCTGGAAGTCGTATACGCCGAGCGGCGAAGAAAAGCGCGCGCTGCCGGCGGTCGGCAGGACGTGATTCGGTCCGGCGCAATAGTCGCCGATCGCCTCGGAGCTCCAGCGGCCGAGGAAGATCGCACCTGCGGCGCCGAGCTTCGGGAGCCAGCGATCGGGCTCCTCGACCGCCAGCTCCAGGTGCTCGGGCGCGACGCGGTTTGCGACCGCGCAAGCGTCGTCGAGGTCGCGCGCGAGCACCAACGCGCCCCGCGCGCGCAGAGAGGCGGCGATCGTGGCTTTTCGCTCGAGGGCCGGAAGGAGCCGCTCGATGGCCTCTGCTACCGCTTCCAGATGGTCGGCGGACGGCGAGACGAGAAGCGCTTGCGAATCCTCGCCATGCTCCGCCTGGGAAAAAAGGTCCATGGCGATCCAATCGGCCGGCACGCTGCCGTCGGAGAGAACGAGGATCTCGGAGGGACCGGCGATCATGTCGATCCCGACTTCGCCGAAGACCTGGCGCTTCGCCTCGGCCACGAAGGCGTTGCCGGGACCGACGATCTTGTCCACGCGCGGGATGCGCTTCGTGCCGTAGGCGAGCGCCCCGATCGCCTGCGCCCCGCCGATGCGGATGACCCGGTCGACGCCGGCGATGGCGGCGGCCGAAAGCACGAGGGGATTCGGATTCGGGCTCACCATGACGAGCTCGCGAACCCCGGCGACCTTGGCAGGCACGGCGTTCATGAGCACCGAAGACGGGTAGGCCGCCTTGCCTCCCGGCACGTAAAGTCCCACGCGCTCGAGCGGCGAGACGCGCTGCCCGAGCCGCACGCCTTCCGCGTCGACATACTCCCAGGATTGCTGGAGCTGCCTCTCATGGAAGGCGCAGATCCTCGCGTGCGCGGCGCGAAGCGCTTCAAGGGAAGTCCCGTCGACCATCACGGCGGGCTTCACCTCGAGCTCGGAGACGCTCCGCGCGCTCACGCGGTCGAAGCGCTTCGCATATTTCAGGAGAGCCGCGTCTCCCTCGCGGCGAACGTCGGCGAGAATGCGCCGCACCGCGCCCTGGACCTTGGTGTCCTGGGCCGCCTCGTACCGGGTGAGGCGCAAGAGCTTGGCGTCGAAGCCTCGTTCCCGCGTCGAAAGGCGCCGCAGCTTCATGGCCGGCGCGAACGCGCGGCCCGGGCGAATGCCTCGACGAGCGGCTGCAGCTCCGGGCGCCGCCGTTTCAGGGCGGCCTGGTTGACGATGAGCCGAGCCGAGATCGGCATGAGCTCTTCCACCGCGACGAGCCCGTTCTCGCGCAGCGTTTTCCCCGTCGCCACGAGGTCGACGATGGCGTCGGCGAGACCGGTGAGGGGCGCGAGCTCCATCGAGCCATAGAGGCGAATGAGGTCCACGTGCACGCCTTTGGCGGCGAAGTGCTGGCGCGTGAGGTTCACGTATTTCGTGGCAACACGAAGGCGCCCGCCCTGGCGGACGGCGGCGGCGTAGTCGAAGCCGCGCCTGGTCGCCACGACCATCCGGCAGCGCGCGATGCCGAGGTCCACCGGCTGGTAGGCCCCGTCGCCGCCCTGCTCCGCGAGGACATCGAGGCCCGCGACGCCGAGATCCGCGCCGCCCTGTTGAACATACGTCGGCGTGTCCGAGGCGCGCACGACCACGATGCGCACGTCCTTGCGCGTGGTGTGGAGGATGAGCCGGCGCGAGCGCAGGGCGTCGCCCTTCGGCCGGATGCCGACGCGAGCAAGCAGCGGCATCGTCTCGTCGAGGATGCGCCCCTTGGACAGAGCGATTCGGATCTCGGCCATGTCGTTTGCGAGCGGCAAATAAAAACGGCCCTTAGGAGGGCCGCTAAGGGATTGAATTTTACCGTATTTCTACTTCACCCGCTCGACCCTCGCCCCGAGGCCCGAGAGCTTCTTCTCGATCGCCTCGTAACCCCGATCGAGGTGGTAGATGCGCTCGATCTGCGTGGTGCCCTCCGCGACGAGCGCGGCGATGACGAGGCTCGCCGAGGCCCGCAGGTCCGTCGCCATCACCGTGGCCGCCTGCAGCCGCTCGACACCACGTACGAGCGCCGAATTTCCATGAATGGAGATATTGGCGCCGAGCCGCTGGAGCTCGAGCGCGTGCATGAAGCGGTTCTCGAAGATGGTTTCGGTGATGAGAGCGGTCCCGCGTGCGATGGTCGCCAGCGCCATGAACTGCGCCTGCATGTCCGTCGCGAAGCCGGGGTAAGGCGCCGTGCGCACGTTGACCGGTTTCGGGCGGCCCTCGGCCTCGATCTCGATCTCATCCTGCGACACGCGCAGGATCGCGCCCGCCTCGCGTAATTTCTCGAGCGTGGCGTCGAGCGACTCGGGCGCCGCACCGGTCGCCTTCACCTTTCCGCCGGCCGCCGCCGCCGCGGCGAGGTAGGTGCCGGTCTCGATGCGGTCGGGCATCACCCGGTGCCTGGCACCGGAAAGCGAGCCGACGCCCTCGATGCGGATCACGTCCGTCCCGGCGCCTTCGATGCGGGCGCCCATCGCCGCAAGGCAGCGCGCGAGGTCCACGACCTCGGGCTCGCGCGCGGCGTTTTCCAGCACGGTCGTTCCTTCGGCGAGCGCCGCGGCCATCATCAGGTTTTCGGTTCCCGTGACGGTGACGAGATCCATGACGATGCGCGCGCCGCGCAGGCGCTTCGCCTCGGCGTGCATGTAGCCGTGGTCGACGGTGATCTCCGCGCCCATGGCCTGCAGGCCCTTCACGTGCTGGTCGACAGGCCGCGCACCGATCGCGCAGCCGCCGGGCAGGGAAACCTTGGCGCGGCCGCAGCGCGCGAGCAACGGACCGAGCACGAGCACCGACGCGCGCATGGTCTTCACCAGGTCGTAGGGCGCCGTGGGATCGGCGATGCGCCGGGCGCGAAGCTCGACGCCGTTGCCGCCCGCGTCGACTTCCACGCCCATGCGCCCGAGGAGTTTCGCCATCGTCGCGACGTCCATGAGCCGGGGCACGCGCTCGAGGACGAGCGGCTCGTCAGAGAGCAGCGCCGCGCACATGATGGGTAGCGCAGCGTTCTTCGCTCCCGAAATCTCGACCGCTCCCTCGAGGCGGCGGCCGCCGGTGATGCGCAGCTTATCCACCGGCCTGCCACTCCTCCGGGGTGAGCGTGCGCATCGAAAGCGCGTGGATCTCCTCGCGCATGCGTTCGCCGAGCGCGCCGTAGACCAATTGGTGGCGCTGCACGCGGCTCCTTCCGGAGAACGCGCTCGATACCACGAGCGCCTGGAAATGCTGTCCGTCGCCGATGACTTCGACGTGGCGGCATTCGAGGCCGGCCTCGATGCCTTGCTTGATGCTCTCGGGAGTGACCATGTGATGGGGCTAGTGGCGCAGCTTGTAGCCGCTTGCGAGCATCGAGAGCGCGCCGGCGGAGACCAATACCAAGCTTACTACCATGACCGCCAGGCTGACGCCCGGCAAAACATCCGAGGCGCCGAACAAGCCGTAGCGGAATCCGTCGATCATGTAGAAGAACGGGTTTGCATGCGAAAGCGCGAGCCAGGCCGGCGGGAGCGAGTGCACGGAGTAGAACACGCCGGAGAGGAATGTGAGCGGCATGATGACGAAATTCTGGAAAGCCGCGAGCTGGTCGATCTTTTCCGAAACGATGCCCGCGATCAGGCCCAGCGCCCCAAGGAGCGCCGCGCCGAGCACGGCAAAGGCAAGCGCCCAGGCCGGCGACTCGAGCCGCAAAGGCACGAAGGCGAGGGCCGCCGCAGCCACGCCGGCCCCCACTGCGAGACCGCGCACGAGTGCCGCGGCGACGTACGCGGCGAAGAACTCGACGTGCGAGATCGGCGGCAGCAGGATGAAGACGATGTTGCCGGTGATCTTGGACTGGATCAGGCTCGAGGAGCTGTTGGCGAACGCGTTCTGCAGGATGCTCATCATGACGAGGCCAGGAACCAGGAACTCCGTGTAGGGAACACCCTCGAACGCGCGCGCCCTTCCCTCGAGGGCATGAGCGAAGACCACGAGGTAAAGGAGCGCCGTCAGCACCGGCGCCGCGACGGTCTGCACGAAAACCTTCCAGAAGCGCAAGAGCTCCTTCCGGAAGAGCGTGGCGAAGCTCGTCACGAGCCGCTTCCCGTGATTCGGAGGAAGACGTCCTCGAGATCCGGCGGCTGCAATTCCAGCTCGACGATCGAGCATTGCGCCTCGCGCAGGCGCGCGAGCACCGACTCGAGCTCGCGCGCGCTCGGCAGGCGCAGCGTGAAAAGCGGCCCATCGCGCGCGATCACGAGCGATTCGAGGCCGGCCGGCAAGGCGTCCCGGTCCAGGCGCAGGCGGACCTGCAGCCCGGAAAACGTCTCGAGCAAATTGCGCGTGGAATCGAGGGCGGCGATGCGTCCGCGCTTGAGCATCGCGATGCGGTTGCAATGGAGCTCGGCCTCTTCGAGGTAGTGCGTGGTCAGCACCACGGTGTGGCCCTCGCGGTTCAGGCGCCGCACGAACTGCCACAGGCCCTGGCGCAGCTCGACGTCCACGCCGGCGGTCGGCTCGTCGAGGACGATCACCGGCGGCTTGTGCACGAGCGCCTGGGCCACGAGTACCCGCCGCTTCATGCCGCCCGAGAGCGCCCGCATGTTCACGTCCGCTTTCGCCGTCAGATCGAGCTGGCCCATGACTTCGTCTATCCAGGCGTCGTTGCGCGCGAGGCCGAAGTACCCCGACTGGATGCGCAGGGTCTCCCTCACGGTGAAGAACGGA
>JAFAGU010000019.1 GCA_019237595.1 Betaproteobacteria bacterium
CTGGCTCGGCCGGATCGTTCTCGAGGCCGGCGCCGATGCGACCGCCGCGTATCAGTTCTTCCTCGAAAGCTATCCGCGCCAAGGCTGGACGCTCCTGAGCGCGACGCGCGGAAAGACGAGCCTGCTTGTCTTCACGAAGCAAGAGCGCACCGCCACCGTTGAAGTTTCGGAGCCGGCGCTCGGTGGCGGCGCGCTGGTTACGCTCACGGTTTCGCCCAAAGGCGCCGCGGTGCCGGCCGCGCCCGCCCGCAAGCCCTGAATCGCCACCTAAGCTCTTGTTTTTTCGAACGTCGCGGTTGGCTGCCGTGGTAAACTGGCAGGCTAACCATCTCGAGCAACGACTACAGCAACGGAGAGCGCAGAAATGGCGGTGGAGCGGACCCTGTCGATCATCAAGCCCGACGCGGTGAAGAAGAACGTGATCGGCGAGATTGTCTCTCGCTTCGAGAAAGCCGGCCTCCGGGTCGTCGCCGCGCGCATGATGCATCTCTCGCGCCAGCAGGCCGAAGGGTTCTACGCCGTGCACCGGGATCGGCCGTTCTTCCGCGACCTCGTCGATTTCATGGTGTCGGGCCCCGTGCTCGTCCAGGTGCTCGAGGGCGACAACGCCATCAGCAAGAACCGCGAGCTCATGGGCGCTACCGATCCCAAGAAGGCGGCGAAGGGCACCATCCGCGCCGACTTCGCTCAATCGATCGATGCCAACGCCGTGCATGGGTCGGACGGGGCGGAAACCGCGCGCACGGAAATCGGGTACTTCTTCGCCGCCCACGAGGTCTTCTCGCGGTGAAGCGGAACCTCCTCCAGTTCGACGGCGAGGGGCTTGCGCGCTGGTTCGAGGGCATGGGGGAGAAAGCCTTCCGCGCTCGGCAGGTCGAGCGCTGGGTCCATCAATCGGGCGAGGGCGAATTCGCCCGCATGAGCGACCTCGCGAAGGGTCTGCGCGAGAAGCTTGCCCTGGCGGCGTGCGTCGAGGCGCCGATCGTCGTCGGCGATTCGGTGGCCGAGGACGGCACGCGCAAGTGGCTGCTGAAGGTCGACGGCGCGAATGCCGTCGAGGCGGTGTTCATCCCGGAGGTCGACCGCGGCACGCTCTGCGTATCGAGCCAGGCAGGATGCGTCCTCGACTGCGAGTTCTGCTCGACCGGCAAGCAGGGCTTCAATCGCAACCTCACCACCGCGGAGATCGTCGGCCAGCTCTGGCTCGCCAACCGGTTCCTGCGGGACGAGGAGCACCCGAGGCCGATCTCGAACGTCGTCATGATGGGCATGGGCGAGCCCTGCCTGAATCTGGACGAGGTCATTCCTGCGCTCAGGCTCATGCTCGACGACCACGCCTACGGTCTCTCCCGCCGACGCGTCACGGTCTCGACCTCTGGGGTCATTCCCGGCATGGATCGCCTGCGCGAGGAGTGTCCCGTGGCGCTCGCGGTATCGCTCCACGCGCCGAACGACGCGCTGCGCGACCGCCTGGTTCCGCTCAACCGCAAGTATCCGCTCCGCGAGCTCCTTGCGGCATGCAAGCGCTACCTCGAGCGCGCGCCCCGCGACTTCATCACCTTCGAGTACGTGATGCTCGAGGGCGTGAACGATTCCGACGAGCACGCGCGCGAGCTGCTGAAGATCGCCGCCAAGGTGTCGTGCAAGTTCAACCTGATCCCGTTCAATCCGTTTCCCGGTTCAGGGTTCAAGCGCTCGAGCGCCGAGCGCATCGCGCGGTTCGCCGAGATCCTGCGGCGCGACGGCCTGACGGTCACGACCCGAAAGACGCGCGGCGACGATATCGCCGCGGCCTGCGGACAGCTTGCCGGCGAGGTCGCGGACCGCACGCGCCGCAGCACCCGACGGACGGTCGCGCTGAAGGAGGTTCGCGCATGAAGATCCTCGCGGTCGCGGCCGCCCTGTCGATCGGCGCGGCGCTGCTTGGCGGGTGCGGGACGCCGGCCCCGCAGGCGCCCAGCGTGGACACGGGAACGGTCGCCGGGGAGTCGAGCGATCCGCGCAACCGCGCGAAGATCCACACCGAGCTCGCCTCGGCGTACTACCAGCGCGGCAACATGGGCGTTGCGCTCGAGGAGCTCCGCGCGGCGGTGGCCGCCGATTCGACCTACGCGACGGCGCACGGCCTTTTTGGCCTCGTTTACATGGACCTCAAGGAAAACCAGCTCGCCGAGCAAAGCTTCCAGCGAGCGTTGCAGCTTTCGCCGAACGACCCCGACCTCAACCACAACTACGGGTGGTTCCTCTGCCAGACCAATCGGGAGACCGGCTCGATCAAGTATTTCCTCCAGGCCGTGCGCAACCCCCTCTACCCGACGCCGCAGCGCTCGTATGCCGCCGCCGGGCAGTGCTCGCTCAAGGCGAACAACCTGAAGGATGCCGACGAGCTCCTGCAGCGCGCGCTCAAGCTCGATCCGGACGACCCGGTCTCGCTTCTGCAGATGGCCAAGGTGCGCTACCGCCAGGGCAACATGGACGATGCGCGCAAGATGGTGACCGCCTACAACCGGGGCGCGACGCCGAGCGCCGAATCGCTCTGGCTCGCGCTGCGCGTCGAGCGCAAGCTGGGCGAGCGGGTCGCGGAGGCGAGCCTCGCCAACCAGCTGCGCCGGCGATTCCCCGGCTCGCCCGAATACCAGGCGCTGCAGCGGGGCGACTTTGACTGAGCCGGCGGAGCTCCCTCCGTCGCAGGCGCAGCCCGAGGCCGGCCCCGAAGCACTCGGCGTCGGCCGCGCGCTGTCGGAGGCCCGTGCGGCGCAGGGACTCGCGATCGCCGACATCTCGCACCAGCTGAAATTCATGCCGCGCCAGCTCGAGGCGCTCGAGAACGAGCGCTTCGACCTGCTTCCCGGCCCGACGATCGCGCGCGGAATGGTGCGCACGTACGCGCGCTTCCTCAAGCTCGATCCGGAGCCGCTCCTCGAGCGAATGGCAGGCCGCGTCGACCCTCGCGATGCCACGCCGCAGCTCGCGGCTCGCTACAGCCAGCCGGTGCCCTTCGCCGACCACGGCCGCCGCTCGACGCTCGTCTATCTGTCGCTCTCCGCGGCGATCCTCGCCATCGCGGCGGGCGTGCTCTATGAATGGAAGCGCGAGCGCCCGGCCGCGGACTTCGTGGCGGCGGCGGCGCCGGAATCCGCGGAGGCGAGCGCTGCGCCCGCTCAGGCGGCTCCGGTCGCGCCGCCGGGACCCATCGCCTCAGCCGCGCCCGTGGCGATCGCTGCACCTTCCAGCGCGGCGCCTCTTTCCGGCTCCGTGCCCGTCTCGGCGCCCTCCGCGGAGCCCAAGACTACGGGTTCCCACCGCATGGTGTTCCGGTTCCAGGAGGAGGCGTGGATCGAAGTGACCGACGGGGCCGGGCGCCTGCTCGCTTCCTCGCTCAACGCCGCCGGCTCCGAGCGCGTCATCCAGGGCCGGCCGCCCTTCAGCCTCGTGATTGGAAATGCAAGCCACGTCAAGCTGACCTACAACGAGAAAGACGTCGATCTCCAGCCGCACGTCCGCGTCGAGGTCGCGCGGTTCACGCTCAAATGACGCTGCCGCGCCGCAGGCGCTCGCGCCAGGTCCGCGTGGGCCGCGTCCTGATCGGCGGCGACGCGCCGGTCGTCGTGCAGTCCATGACGAACACCGACACCGAAGATGCGGCCAGCACCGTTCGCCAGGTGGAAGCGCTTGCGCGCGCGGGCTCCGAGCTCGTGCGCATCACGGTCAATACACCCGAGGCAGCGGCCCGAGTGCAGGAGATCCGAGAGCGCCTCGACGCGGCCGGTTGCGACGTGCCGCTCATCGGCGACTTCCACTTCAATGGCCACAAGCTGCTCACGCAGTACCCCGATTGCGCCCGGGCGCTCGCCAAGTACCGCATCAATCCGGGGAACGTAGGCCGCGGGATGAAGCGCGACGAGCAATTCGCGACGATGATCGAGTGCGCGATCCGCCATGGCAAACCGGTCCGCATCGGGGTCAACTGGGGCAGCCTCGATCCGGAGCTGCTCGCCCGCCTGATGGACGAGAACGCGAGCCTCGCCGAACCGAAGGACGCGCCGGAAGTCATGCGCGAAGCGGTGATCCGCTCCGCGATCGATTCCGCCCGGCAGGCCGAAGAGCTCGGCCTGGCGGCCGATCGGATCATCCTCTCCTGCAAGATGAGCCAGGTGCAGGACCTCATCGCCGTCTACCGCGACCTCGCCGGACGCTGCGAGTACGCGCTGCACCTCGGGCTCACCGAGGCCGGGATGGGATCGAAGGGCATCGTCGCCTCGGCGGCGGCGATGGGCGTGCTGTTGCAGGAGGGCATCGGCGACACGATCCGCGTCTCGCTCACGCCGGAGCCGAACGGCGATCGCGCGCGCGAAGTCCAGGTTGCCCAGGAGCTTCTCCAGACGATGGGCTTGCGCGCGTTCTCGCCCATGGTGAGCGCCTGCCCGGGTTGCGGGCGCACCACGAGCACGGTCTTCCAGGAGCTTGCTCAGAAGATCGAAGCGTCCCTTCGCGCAAAGATGGGGGAGTGGCGCATGCGCTATCCGGGGGTGGAAGGCTTGCGCGTCGCGGTGATGGGCTGCGTCGTAAATGGCCCGGGCGAGTCGAAGCACGCCGATATCGGCATCAGCCTGCCGGGAACGAACGAGCTCCCCGTGGCGCCGGTGTACGTCGACGGCCGCAAGACTGTGACCCTCAAGGGCGAGCGGATCGCCGAGGAGTTCGAGGCGATCGTGGACGAGTATGTCGCGCGGCGCTACGCGCCTGGCGAGGCCAAGAAGAAGATTCCGATCAAGGCGGTCTAGGAAGTGGCGAAGATCCAGGCCGTTCGCGGCATGAACGACATCCTGCCAGGCGAGGCGCAAGCCTGGCTCGCCTTCGAGGCGAAGGTGGAAGCCTGGCTCGCTCGCTACGGCTACCAGAACATCCGGATGCCGCTCGTCGAGCACACGCAGCTTTTCCGGCGCGCGATCGGCGAGGCGACCGACATCGTCGAGAAGGAGATGTACGCCTGGCGCGATGAATTGAACGGCGAGGACCTCACTCTTCGCCCGGAAGGCACCGCTTCCTGCGTGCGCGCGGCGATCGAGCACAGCCTGCTGCACGACGGGCCCAAGCGCCTCTGGTACGGCGGCCCGATGTTCCGGCACGAACGCCCGCAGAAGGGCCGGTACCGGCAGTTCCACCAGTACGGCGCCGAGGCGCTCGGGTATCCGGGCCCCGACGTCGATGCGGAGCTCATCGTCATGTGCGCCGCCCTCTGGCGCGAGCTCGGTCTCGAAGGCCTGCGGCTCGAGCTCAACAATATCGGCGCGCCGCAAGAGCGCGCGCGCTACCGCGCGGACCTCGTGCGATTCCTCGAAAAGAACCGCGAGCGGCTGGACGACGATGCCCGGCGGCGCATGCAGACGAACCCGCTGCGCACGCTCGATTCCAAGAACCCGTCGGTCCAGGAGGTCCTGTCGGGCGCGCCGACAATGGCGGCGTACCTGGGAGACGAGTCGCTCGGTCATTTCGAGGGGCTCAAGCGGCTTCTGGATGCTGCGGGAGTCGGGTACACGCTGAACGCGCGGCTGGTGCGCGGCCTGGACTATTACAATCTCACCGTCTTCGAATGGGTGTCGGACCGCCTCGGCGCCCAGGGCACGGTGTGCGGCGGAGGCCGATACGACGGGCTCTTCGAGCTGCTCGGCGGCCGCCCGACGCCGGCCGCGGGGTTTGCGATGGGGAACGAGCGGCTGCTCGCGCTGGTTGCTGCTGCCAGCGAAGGGGAAGCCGTGCAGGCGCTCGATGCGTATGTGATCCACCAGGGTTCCGGCACGCTGGAATATGCCCTGCCTCTCGCGGAAGCGCTGCGCTCGCGGGGATACCGGGTGGTTCTGCACGCCGGAGGCGGGAACTTCAAGGCGCAGATGAAGAAGGCCGACGCGAGCGGGGCAGCCCTGGCGCTGATTGTCGGGGAAGACGAAGTGCGCGGCGGGGAGGTGACGCTCAAGCCCCTGCGCGAGGCGCGCGAGCAGCTGCGCGTTCGCAAGCAGGCGCTCGTGCCGGAATTCGAACAGGCGATGAAAAAGGGCTAGGGAAATGCCGCTCGATCTCGAGGAACAGGAACAAGTCGACGAGCTGAAGGCGTGGTGGAACCAATGGGGCACGCTCGTGCTGAGCGTCGTGCTTGCGGCGGCGCTCGCCTTCGCCGGCCTTCAGGCGTGGCGGTGGTACCAGCGCGAGCAGGCCGCGCAGGCGGCGGCGCTTTACGAGGCGCTGGCGCGCGCCGTCCAGGCGAACGACGCCAAGGCGGTCCGCAACGCCGGCGGAACGCTCGCCGAAAGCTACGGCCGCACGCTCTACGCATCGATGGGCGCGCTTCTCTCGGCGCGCTATTACTTCGACAAGGGCGACCTCAAGAACGCGAAGGCGCAGCTCCAGTGGGTGCTGGAGCGCTCGGGCTCCGACGACTTCCGCGACTTGGCGAGGCTGCGCCTCGGCGCCATCCTCCTCGACGAAAAAGCCTTCGACGAAGCTCTGAAGCTCGCGGATGCGAAACACGCGGCGGCTTACGATGCGCAGTACGCGGCGCTGAAGGGCGACGTCCTGGCGGCGAAAAAACAGCCGGCCGACGCCAAGGCGGCCTACCAGGCCGCGCTCGACAAGGCCGGCCGCGAGGACAGCGCGTTCCGCGAGAGCGTGCGCATGCGCCTCGAGGCGCTCGGAGCCTAGCCATGCGATCAGATAATCGAGCCGGCCTTGTCCCGGCGCTCGCGGCGTGCGCTTTGCTGCTTGGCTCGTGCAGCACGCTGGACAAGTTCAACCCCTTCTCGCGCCCGAGCGGCCCGAAGCCCGCTGAGCTGCCTCAAATCTCCGGCGAGCGCGCAGTGCGCGTGCTCTGGTCGGCGAGCGTCGGCTCGGCCGACCGGTATGTTTTCTCGCCTGCTGTCGCGGGCGAGGCCGTCTATGCCGCTTCGCGCGACGGCACGGTCGCGCGCTTCATGGCTGCCGATGGCCGGCAGGCCTGGCGAACATCCCTCGACACCCGGCTCTCCGCGGGCGCCGGCGCTGGCGGCACGACCGTCGCCGTGGCGAATGCCGAGGGCGAAGTCATCGCGCTCGACGCGAAGACCGGCGCCGAGCGCTGGCGCGCGCGCGTCTCGAGCGAGGTGCTCGCCTCGCCGGCGGTGGCGGCGGGCCTCGTCATCGTGCGCAGCGTCGACAGCCGCGTCTTTGCCTTCGGCGAGGAAGACGGGAAGCGGCGCTGGGTCTACCAGCGGGCTGCGGCATCGCTCATGATCCGCACGCCCGCAGGCATCGCCACGGACGTCGACACGGCCTACGCCGGTTTTTCCGGCGGCCGGCTCGCGGCGATCAACCTCTCGAACGGCGCCGTGCGCTGGGAAGCCGTGGTGGCCAACCCGAGAGGCGCAACGGAGCTCGAGCGCGTCACGGACGTGGTGGGCACGCCGGCCGTCCAGGGCCGCGAAGTCTGCGCTGCCGCGTACCAGGGGCGGATTGCGTGCTTCGAGGCCGAGAGCGGGCGCCCGGTCTGGGCCTTCGAGTTCTCCTCCCTCACCGGCGTCTCCGTGGATGCGCGCTACGCCTACGCGAGCGACGACCGCGGTGCCGTGCAGGCGCTCGACCGCAGCTCGGGCCGCGCGGTCTGGAAGCAGGACCGCCTGCGCCTGCGCCAGCTCACCCAGCCGCAGGCCCTGGGCGAAGCGGTCGCGGTGGGCGACTTCGAAGGCTACGTGCATTTTCTCGCCCGAGACTCGGGCGCGTTTGTCGCCCGCTATGGAACCGGCAGCAGCGCGATTCGCGCCACGCCGGTGCCACTCGCACCCGCGGCCAACGCGGTGCTCGTGCAGAGCCAGAATGGCGGGCTCTTCGCGCTAGGTCTGTGAACGCACGCCGTGAAGCCGGTCATCGCGCTCGTCGGGCGCCCGAACGTCGGGAAATCGACCCTCTTCAATAGGCTCACGCGGAGCCGCGACGCGATCGTCCACGACCTGCCCGGCGTGACGCGCGATCGCCACTATGGCGAGGGACGCGCCGGCGGTCGGCCCTTCATTGCCATCGACACCGGCGGCCTCGAGCCGAGCGCGCCCGCCGGCATCTTCGCCGAGATGGCCCGCCAGGCCGAGCAGGCGATCGTCGAATCCGACGCCGTGCTCTTCATCGTGGACGCGCGCGCCGGCCTCGCGCCCGGCGACCGCGACATTGCCGAGAAGCTGCGCCGAGGCTCGAGCCGCGTGCAGCTCGTCGTCAACAAGGCCGAGGGCATGCAGCCGGAAGCCGCCGCCGCGGAGTTCCACGAGCTGGGGCTGGGCGCGCCCGCCGCGATTTCGGCGGCGCACGGGGACGGCGTGCACGAGCTGATGGAGCTTGTGCTCGCGCCATTTCCGGAGGATTCCGCCGCCGACGAGGAGCGCGACGAAAAGCACCCGCGCGTGGCGGTCGTCGGCCGGCCGAACGTCGGCAAGTCCACCCTGATCAACGCCCTCGTCGGGGAGGAGCGCGTCATCGCATTCGACCAGCCGGGCACGACGCGCGATCCGATCGAGGTGCCGTTCGAGCGGTCGGGCCGCCGCTATACGCTCATCGATACCGCGGGCGTGAGGCGGCGCGGCCGCACCGGAACGCCGGTCGAATACTTTTCCATCGTGAAGGCGCTGCAGGCCATCGAAGCGGCGAACGTGGCCATTCTCGTGCTCGACGCTGAAACCGGCATCGCCGAGCAGGACGCGCACGTGGCCGGCTACATCCTCGAGCGCGGCCGGGCCGTCGTGATTGCGGTGAACAAGTGGGACGCCGCCGCCAAGGAAGAACGGGAACGCGTCAAGGCGGAGCTGCACTGGAAGATCGGCTTCCTCGGCTTCGCCGAGGTGCATTTCATCTCGGCGCGGGACGGCAAGGGCCTCGGCCCGATCATGCGCTCGGTCGACGCCGCGTATGCATCGGCCATGGCGAAGCTGCCCACGCCCAAGCTCACCCGCGCCCTCGCCGCTGCTGTCCAGAAGCAGGCGCCGGCGAAGAGCGGCCTCTTCCGGCCGAAGCTGCGCTATGCCCACCAGGGCGGGCACAATCCGCCGCGCATCATCGTCCACGGCAACGCGCTCGACCGGGTCGCGGACAGCTACCGGCGCTACCTCGAGAACCATTTCCGGCAGGCGTTCGCGCTCGTCGGAACGCCGCTCTCCATCGAGTTTCGCGCCGGTCGCAATCCCTATGCGGTGCGCAAGGACCTGCCCGCGGGCAAGGCGAGGGCCCTGCGAGAGGCAAGGGAAGAGCGCGCACGCCGCCGGGCGCGGCGCCGCTAGCGTGGCGGCGGCGATGGCGGAAGCGCGAAGAGCCGAACCGAGGCTCGCCGCCTTCCTCTCGTCGAGACCACGTAAGAACTGAGGCGGATAATGCAGTTCCCGCTTTTCGGGCATTGCACTGCGGCCGCGCACCTCCATGAGGCGCGTTAGGGCGATTTGCGGGCAGGGTTTTCCGCTCCAGACCGGCATAGGGGTTGCTTTGGAATGCCCAAAAGGGAGCACAACTTGCCGAGCCGGCACTACGACGAGATGCACGGCCCCGATGGTGCCGTGCGCGCGCATTTCCGCGCGGTGGCGGATTGGCTCGCCGAAACGCCGGCGGAGCGGGTAGCGGAGAAGCGCCGGGAGGCCGACCTCCTTTTCCACCGCGTCGGCATCACCTTCGCCGTCTACGGCGAGACCCGCGGCTCGGACGAGGGCGCGGAGCGGCTCATTCCCTTCGATACCGTTCCACGCGTCATCCCGAAGGCGGAATGGGAGTCGCTCGCGAAAGGACTGCGCCAGCGCGTCTCGGCGCTGAATCGCTTCCTCGACGATATCTACCACGACCAGCGCATCCTCAAGTCGGAGGTGATTCCGGCCGAGCAGATCCTCTGCAACGAGGCCTACCAGGTCGCGATGCTCGGCCTCGACCTGCCGAACCGCGTCTATTCCCATGTCGCGGGCATCGACCTCATCCGCCACGAGGACGGCAGCTACTACGTGCTCGAGGACAACCTGCGCACGCCCTCGGGCGTGTCCTACATGCTCGAGAACCGGAAGATGATGATGCGGCTCTTTCCGGAGCTCTTCGCTCGCCAGCACGTCCATCCCGTCGAGCACTATCCCGGCTTGCTGCTCGAGACGCTGCGCGCCTCGGCGCCGCCCTCGGCGCGCGATCCCGTGGTCGCGGTGCTTACGCCGGGCCAGTACAACAGCGCATACTTCGAGCACGCCTTCCTCGCGCAGCAGATGGGCGTGGAGCTTGTCGAGGGAGGCGATCTCTTCGTGAAGGACGGCTTCGTGCACATGCGCACGACGAGCGGCCCGCAGCGCGTCGACGTGATCTACCGGCGCGTCGACGACGCCTTCCTCGATCCGCTCGCGTTCCGCCAGGACTCGCTGCTCGGCGTGCCGGGGATGCTCTCGGTGTACCGCGCAGGAAATGTCGCGCTCGCCAACGCCCTCGGGACGGGCGTCGCCGACGACAAGTCGACCTATCCGTACGTCCCCGAGATGATCCGGTTCTACCTCGGCGAGGAGCCGATCCTCAACAACGTCCCCACGTGGATGTGCAAGCGGCCCAAGGACCTCGAGCTCGTGCTCGACCGCATGGCGGAGCTCGTCGTGAAGGAAGTGCAGGGTTCCGGCGGCTACGGCATGCTCGTCGGGCCCGCGGCCAAGAAAAGCGAGGTCGAGGCCTTCCGCGCCCGCGTGCGCGCGAACCCCGCGAACTACATCGCCCAGCCGACGCTCTCGCTCTCGACCTGCCCGACGTTCGTCGAGCAGGGCCTCGCGCCTCGCCACGTCGACCTGCGGCCCTACGTGCTCTCGGGCAAGGAAGTGAAGCTCGTGCCGGGCGGGCTCACGCGCGTGGCGCTGCGGGAGGGCTCGCTCGTCGTCAACTCCTCGCAGGGCGGCGGGACCAAGGACACCTGGATCGTCGACTGATGCTCTCGCGCGTCGCGGACCGGATTTTCTGGATGAGCCGGCAGATGGAGCGGGCGGAGAACACCGCGCGCATCCTCGGCGTGACGGCGAACCTCGTCCTCTTCGGCACCGACGACGTGCAGGAGCAGAACCTCCTCGCGCCGCTCAGCATCACGGGGACGGAGGCGCTCTTCCGCGAGCGGCACGACGAGCTGACGCTTCCCGCGCTCATCGAGTTCATGGCGCTCGACGAGAAGAACCCGTCCTCGATCTGGAGCTGCGTGAAATGGGCGCGCGAGAACGGGCACGCGGTGCGCTGGCTCATCACCTCCGAGATGTGGGAGACGCTGAACGGCACCTGGATCGACATGCGCGGCATGCCGAAGGGCCGCGTGACCGGCGCCGGCGCGAACGAGTTCTTCGACTGGGTGAAGGAGCGCTCGCACCTCTTCCGCGGCGTGACCTACGGCACGATCGTGAGGGGCGAGGCGTTCAACTTCTCGCGCCTGGGTACCTTCCTCGAGCGGGCGGACAACACGGCCCGCATCCTCGATGTGAAATACCACATCCTCCTGCCCTCGGTGAAGGACGTGGGCGGCGCGCTCGACTACTACCAGTGGGCGGCGCTCCTTCGATCGGTGTCGGCGTTCGAGACCTACCGGCAGCTCTACCGCGACCTCATCTTCCCGATCCGCGTCGCCGAACTCCTCATCCTCGAGCGGCGCATGCCGCGCTCCCTCGCGGCATGCTTCGACCAGGTGAAGGAGGCGCTCGACCGCATCCGCGGAGAAAGCGACCACTCGTCGAAGCGCCTCGCTTACGAGCTGCACGCGCGGCTTTCCTACGTCGATATCCAGGAAGTCTTCCAGGATGGCCTGCACGAATACCTGAGCGCGGTGCTCGACGACATCGGCGAGCTGGGAAGCCGCATCCAGCGCGCCTATCTCGGGGCGGTATGAACTTCTCCATCACGCACGAGTTCCGCTACGCATACGACTCGCCGGTGCGGCTCTCGACGCAGTACCTGCGCCTCACCCCGCGCGACACGGTGCGCCAGAAGGTGCTCGCCTGGACGCTCGAGACGCCCGGCACGCCGCTACGGACAACCGACGGCTACGGCAACGTCCTGCACGTCCTCACGCTGGACAAGCCGGTGGGCGAGATTGCGATCTGCGCCCGAGGCCGAGTGGTGACTTCTTCCGCCGTCGATGATCCTTCGGAC
Organism: Betaproteobacteria bacterium; assembly: GCA_019237595.1. Lineage (GTDB taxonomy): Bacteria > Pseudomonadota > Gammaproteobacteria > Burkholderiales > SG8-39 > SCGC-AG-212-J23. Next base: position 12,139 of record JAFAGU010000019.1, read on the forward strand.
TTCACCGGCGCGCCGCTGCCTGCGCTCGTGTTCCTGCGGGAGACGGCCCTCACGCGCACCACCGATCGCGTCACCAGCCTTGCGGCCCGGTATCGCGCGAGCGCCGGGACGCTCGAGGGCCTGCGCGAGCTCGCCGCGGGGATCCGCGCGGCGGATCCCGAGGGCTCCGCCGCCGACGCGGTGCATGTCTTCATCGCCTGCTGCCGCCAGCTCGGCGTGCCGGCGCGCTACGTCTCGGGCTACGTCTATTTCCGGGGCGAGGCGAACGGCCAGGCGACGCTCCACGCATGGGCCGAGGCCTGGTCCGGAACGCGCTGGCGGAGCTTCGACATCGCGCGGAACGAGCCGGTGGGCGAATCGCACATCAAGATCGCCGTCGGGGCGGACTACCTCGATGCCTGCCCGGTGAGGGGCGTTCGCGTCGGCGGCGGCAGCGAGACGCTGCAGGCGCGGGCGGAAGTGCAGGCCACGCAGCAATGATGCCGGGGCAACGACCATGACCATCCACGTCGCGCTGAACCACGTCACGCGCTACCGCTACGACCGGCCGGTCGCGCTAAGCCCGCAGGTAGTGCGGCTGCGGCCCGCCCCGCACACGCGCACGCCCGTGCATGCGTATTCGCTCAAGGTGGAGCCGGGCAAGCACTTCATCAACTGGCAGCAGGACCCGCAATCGAACTGGCTCGCGCGGCTGGTGTTTCCGGACAAGACGACGGAGCTCTCCATCGAGGTCGACCTCGTCGCCGAGATGTCGGTCGTCAATCCTTTCGATTTCTTCCTCGAGCCCTCCGCCGAGACGTTTCCCTTCCAGTACGACGCGCTTCAGCGCGCCGAGCTCGAGCCCTACCTGCGCAAGATGCCTCTGACGCCGCTCTTCAAGGCCTACCTTGCGGAGATCCCGCGCGCCCCGCGGCATACGGTCGACTTCCTCGTCGAGCTGAACCGGGCGCTCTCGCGTGACATCCGCTACGTCATCCGGATGGAGCCCGGCTTGCAGTCGCCCGAGGAGACGCTGCAGCTCGCAAGCGGCTCCTGCCGCGATTCCGGATGGCTGCTCGTCCAGCTCCTGCGGCACCTCGGCCTTGCCGCGCGCTTCGTCTCCGGATACCTGATCCAGCTCAAGCCTGACCAGAAGGCGCTCGACGGCCCCTCGGGGACGGACGTCGACTTCACCGATCTCCACGCGTGGTGCGAGGCCTATCTTCCGGGCGCCGGCTGGGTCGGGCTCGATCCGACCTCCGGCCTGCTCGCGGGCGAGGGCCACATCCCGCTCGCCTGCGCCCCGGAACCCGCGAGCGCCGCCCCCGTGACCGGGCTCACCGAGAAGTGCGAGGTCAGCTTTGCGCACGAGATGCGCATCGAGCGCGTGCGCGAGGCGCCTCGCGTCACGAAGCCCTATACCGAGGAGCAATGGTCGGAGATCTCGCGCCTCGGCGCGCGCGTGGACGCGGACCTTGAGGCGGGCGACGTACGGCTCACCATGGGCGGGGAGCCGACCTTCGTTTCCATCGACGATCGCGACGGGGCAGAGTGGAACACGGAGGCCATGGGGCCGCGCAAGCGCACGCTCGGGGCGTCGCTCCTCAAGAGGCTGAAGGCCAGGTACGCGCCGCATGGGCTCCTGCACTACGGGCAGGGCAAGTGGTACCCGGGCGAGCAGCTCCCGCGCTGGTCGCTCAACTGCTTCTGGCGCAAGGACGGCCAGCCGGTCTGGAGCAACGCCTCGCTCTTCGCCGACGAGTCGGTGAACTACGGGGCGACGCCGCCGCAGGCGGCGATGTTCCTGAAGACGCTCGCGGAAAAGCTCGGCGTCGATCCGCGCAATGCGTTCCCCGCGTACGAGGACACCTGGTACTACCTGTGGCGGGAGCGCAAGCTTCCGTCGAACGTCGATCCGCTCGATGCGCGGCTCGACGACCCGCTCGAGCGCGCCCGCCTGCGCAAGGTATTCAAGCAGGGGCTCGACCGCGTCGTGGGGCACGCGCTCCCGCTCAAGAAAGGGCTCGTCCGGTGGGAGAGCGGGCCATGGTTCCTGCGCTCGGAGCGTTGCTACCTCCTGCCCGGCGACTCCGCGATGGGCTACCGGCTGCCGCTCGATTCCGTTCCCTGGGCGGCCGCGGGCGACCGGCCTTGGCTGCAGCCCGCCGACCCCATGCAGCGCTTCGCCGCCTTGCCGCCCTACCAGCGGTTCGACTTCCAGCGCAGGGACTTCGTGCCTTCGTCGGAGCGTCGGCCCGCGGCGTTCGAATCCGCGGCCTGGATCACGCGCACGGCGCTTTGCGCCGAACCGAGGAACGGCGTCCTCTATGTCTTCATGCCGCCGCTGCCGGCCCTGGAGGATTACCTGGAGCTCGTCGCGGCGGTGGAGGCAAGCGCCGAGGAGCTCGGCTTTCCGGTGCTCCTCGAGGGATACGAGCCGCCGAAGGACCCGCGCCTCGATTTGCTTCGCATCACGCCGGACCCGGGCGTGCTGGAAGTCAATATCCAGCCCGGCGCGAGCTGGAAGGCGATCGAGGAGAACACGCTCTTCCTGTACGAGCAGGCGCGCGAGTGCCGCCTCGGTACCGAGAAATTCATGCTCGACGGCCGCCATTCCGGCACGGGCGGAGGCAACCACTTCGTGCTCGGCGGCGCGACGCCGATCGACTCGCCCTTCCTGCGCCGGCCGGACCTGCTCGCGAGCCTGGTCGCCTACTGGCACAACCACCCGTCGCTCTCGTACCTCTTCTCCGGCCTTTTCATCGGCCCGACGAGCCAGCATCCGCGCATCGACGAGGCGAGGAACGATTCGGTCTACGAGATCGAGGTCGCTTTCAACGAGCTCCCCAAGCACGCCGATCCGCCGCCCTGGATGGTGGATCGGCTCTTCCGCAACCTCCTCGTCGACGCGACCGGCAATACGCACCGGGCGGAATTCTGCATCGACAAGCTCTACGCGCCGGAGGGCCCCGCCGGGCGGCTCGGCCTCCTCGAGCTGCGCGCGTTCGAGATGCCGCCGCACGCGCGCATGTCGCTCACCCAGCAGCTGCTCCTGCGCTCGCTCGTCGCCCGCTTCTGGCGCGAGCCCTACCGTCCCGCGCGGCTCGCGCGCTGGGGTACCGAAATCCACGACCGCTTCATGCTGCCTTGGTTCGTCTGGCAGGACTTCGAGGACGTGCTCGGCGAATGCGCGCGCGAAGGCCATGCGCTGAAGCCGGAGTGGTTCGCGCCGCATTTCGAGTTCCGCTTCCCGCGCTATGGCGAGTTTGCGTCGCGGGGCGTGCAAGTCGAGCTGCGCGCCGCGCTGGAGCCCTGGCACGTCATGGGCGAGGAGGGCGCCGTCGGCGGCACGGTGCGCTATGTCGACTCGTCGGTCGAGCGGCTGCAGGTGCGCGCGAGCGGGCTCGTCGGCGAACGGCACGTCCTCTCGTGCAACGGCCGCGCCGTCCCGCTCGCGCCCACCGGCAACGTCGGCGAGTTCGTGGCGGGCGTGCGCTACCGCGCGTGGCAGCCCGCTTCGTCGCTCCACCCGACGATCGGCGTGCATGCGCCGCTCGTCTTCGACCTCGTCGATACCTGGACCGAGCGCTCTCTCGGCGGCTGCCAATACCACGTGGCGCATCCGGGCGGGCGAAACTACGCCACGTTCCCGGTGAACGCCTACGAGGCCGAAGGCCGCCGGCTCGCGCGCTTCCTGCGGATGGGACATACGCCGGGCCGCATCGCGCTCGCGCCCGAGCCTCGCAATCCGAATTTTCCGTTCACGCTCGACCTGAGGCGGTAACCGGCGCGCTGCGAATGGCGTGGTAATCTCGCGCGCGATGTCCCGAGAGCTGCTCGCCGAATATCCGCAGTCCACGGACCGCTACGACGAGCTCTTCGAGGCGGCGCACACGCCGCGCGCGCACTGGAAGCCGGTGATCGACCAGCTCGCCGCGTGGCCAGCGGAGCGCATGCGCGAGCGAGTGCACGCCGTGGCGAGCCAGGTGCGCGAGAACGGCGTCACCTACAACGTCTACGCCGACCCGCAGGGCGCCGATCGCCCCTGGGAGCTCGATCTCCTGCCGATGATCGTGCCGCAGGAGGAATGGGCCGCGATCGAGGGCGCGATCGCGCAGCGCGCGACGCTCCTCAACCGCATTCTGGTCGACGTGTACGGCGAGCAGCGGCTGCTGAAGGAGGGCGCGCTTCCGCCAGCGCTGCTCTTCGGCCACGCCGGTTTCCTGCGGCCCTGCCGCGCCCCGCGGCCGGAGCGCGACGTGATGCTCCACGTGTACGCGGCGGACATCGCGCGCTCCCCCGACGGCCGGTGGTGGGTCATCGGCGACCGCACGCAGGCGCCCTCGGGCGCCGGATACGCGCTCGAGAACCGGATCATCATCTCCCGCACCTTCCCGCAGCTCTTCCGCGACCTCAAGGTGCAGCACCTCGCGGATTTCTTCGCGAGGCTGCGCGAAGCGCTGGCGCATTTCGCACCGCAGCCCGAGCAGGGCAGCCCCTTCACCGTCCTGCTCACACCCGGCCCGCACAACGAGACCTTCTTCGAGCACGCCTACCTCGCGCGCTACCTCGGCCTCCCGCTCGTCGAGGGGAGCGATCTCACGGTGCGCGAGGGCTGCGTGTGGCTGAAGACGCTCTCCGGCCTGCAGCGAGTGCACGCGATCCTGCGGCGGCTGGACGACGACTACTGCGATCCGCTCGAGCTGCGCAGCGACTCGGCGCTCGGGATCGCCGGCCTCGTGGACGCGGTGCGCCGCGGAAACGTGCTGGTGGCGAACGCGCTCGGCTCGACCCTCCTCGAATCGGGCGCGCTGCTCGGCTTCCTCCCCAAACTCTGCCAGAAGCTCCTCGGCGAGCCGCTGCGCATGCCGTCCGTCGCCACGTGGTGGTGCGGCGAGCCGGCGGCGCTCGCGGAGGTCGAGGCGAACGTTCATCGCCTGGTCATCAAGGGCGCGTTCCCCCAGCTTCGCGTCGAGCCGATGTTCGGCGAAGACCTGGACGAGCGCGGCCGCAAGCGCGTCATCGCCATGCTGCGCTCGCGGCCGAACGACTACGTGGCGCAGGAGCTCGTGCATCTTTCGCAAGCGCCGACGTGGGACCGGGCGCATCCGCGGCTCCTGGGCAGGGCGATCGGCCTGCGGGGCTTCGCCTGTGCGACGCCGGAGGGCTACATCGTCATGCCGGGCGGCCTCA
>JAFAGU010000122.1 GCA_019237595.1 Betaproteobacteria bacterium
CGAGGCCTACCGAGAGTACCGGCGCCGCCAGCATGCCCTGCGCCTCGAAGGCGCGCGGTACGCGCGCGTGCCGGCGAGCGAAGTCTCGGCGCACATCGAGGCGGTGCGCGCACTGTGGGCCGCGGTGCTCGGAGCGGCCGCCGGCGACGGGCGCTGAATCAGCTCACCGCAAGCGCAGCAGCAGCGGCAAACATGAGCGCCGTTGTCGTCCATCCCGCCACGTTCGCAAGGCGCCCGTTCACGTGGCGGCCCATCGCGTCGGGGTTGTTCGCGACGAGCATGATCAGCACGAGGAGCGGCGGCGCGAGGAGCCCGTTCAGCACCGCGCTCCAGAAGAGCGCCCGGATCGGGTTGATGCCGGCGAAGTCGATCGCGAGCGCCACCAGGGTCGAGACGGCGATCACGGCATAGAACCCCGGCGCCTCGCCGAGCCGCCGGTCGAGGCCGACGCGCCAGGCGAAGGCCTCGGCCACCGCATAGGCGCTGGAGGCGGTGAGGACCGGCACGGCGAGGAAGCCGGCGCCGATGATGCCGAGCGCGAAGAGGTACCCGGCGGCCTCGCCCGCCACCGGCCGCAGCGCCGCGGCGGCTTCGGCGGCCGACTGGATATCCGTATGTCCCGTGGCGTGCAGCGTGGCGGCGCAGGCGAGGATCACGAAATAGAAGACCAGGTTGCAGAAGAACATGCCGGTGATCGTGTCGAGGCGCGCGCGGCGCAGCTCCGCGTCCGTCGTGCCCTTTCGATGGTCCACGCTCAGCCGGCCCCGCCCGACGTCCTCCTCGACCTCCTGGCTCGCCTGCCAGAAAAAAAGGTACGGCGAGATCGTCGTGCCGAGGATCGCCACCAGCGTGACGAGGTAGTCGCGATCGAGCGAGAGCGTCGGCCGGAAGGTCCCCGCCAGCACCGCGCCCCAGTCCGGCCTCGCAAGGAAGGCCGCGGCCACGTAAGCGAGAAGCGAAACCGTCAGCCACTTGAAGATGCCCACGATCAGGCGATAGCGGCCCCAGAGCTGCAGGCCGAGGATGGCGGCGGCAATCGGCACGAGGAGCCAGGCCGGGCGCACCGGCACGACGAGTCCGATGGCAGCTGCGATCGCGCCGAGGTCGGCGGCGGCATTGAGCGTGTTCGCCACGAGCAGGCACGCCACGGCCGGGTAGACGATGCTGCGAGGGTAGAAGACGCGCAGCACGCTCGCCAGGCCGCGGCCGCTCGCCATGCCGATCTTCGCGCAGATGAACTGCACCGCGATCATGAGCGGCAGCGTTACGACGGCGGTCCAGAGCGTCGCGAAGCCGAGCGAGGCGCCCGCGAGCGAGTAAGTGCCGATCCCGGACGGGTCGTCGTCCGAGGCGCCGGTCACCAAGCCCGGCCCGAGCGAGCGAAGAAAGCGGGCGAAGCCACTGCTTGCCGGTCTTGTAACCATTACCGGCTTGCAGCAAGCGCCGGGCCTAGATCGCCTCCCGCTTCGCCCGTGCCGGCGCCTGCGGAACCGGGGAAGCAAGACCCGCCGCGAAGCCGGAAAGCGCCTCCATGAGCGTGTCGCGTACCAGGCTGTAGAGCACGCGCTGCCCTTGGCGGCGGCTCGCGACCAGGCCGGCGTTCTCGAGCACCGAGAGATGGCGCGACATCGCCGGCGCACTCAGCGAGAAGCGCACCGCGAGCTCGCTCGTGGTCGCCGCGCCTCCTGAAAGCAGCGCGAGGATCGCGCGCCGCGAGGGCGAGGCGAGCGCGTCGAAGATGCGGTCCGCGTCCATGCGCTTATATTAACAGATTGGCTAATACTCTAAGTCCAAAGCTCCGCTACAATCGTCCGGACCTCGAAGGGAGAACTCCATGGCGAAAGGAAAGAAGGGGCCGCGCGGGCCGCTCTCGATGGCCGACCGCGACGGCTGGATCTGGTACGACGGCAAGCTCGTGCCGTGGCGCTCGGCCACCACGCACGTGCTCACGCACTCGCTGCACTACGGCCTCGCGGTCTTCGAGGGCGTGCGGGCCTACAAGACGCAGATCGGCACGGCGATCTATCGCCTCAAGGAGCACACCGACCGGCTCTTCAACTCGGCGCACATCTACATGATGAAGATCCCGTTCACGCGCGAGCGCCTGATGGAGGCGCAGTGCGAGGTCGTGGTCGCGAACGAGCACGAGGCCTGCTACATCCGGCCGATCGCGTTCTACGGCTCGGAGAAGATGGGCGTCTCGCCGATCGGGGCCAAGGTGCACGTCGCGATCGCGGCGTGGCCCTGGGGCGCCTACCTCGGCCCCGAGGCCCTCGAGAAGGGCATCCGGGTGAAGACCTCGTCCTATGCCCGCCACCACATCAACGTGACCATGGCGCGCGCCAAGATGTCGGGCACCTATCCGAACTCGGTGCTCGCCACGCTCGAGGCCACCCAGCACGGCTACGACGAGGGGCTCCTTCTCGATGTGGACGGCTTCGTGGCGGAAGGCGCCGGGGAAAATATCTTCATAGTGAAGGACCGGACCATCTGGGAACCGGAGCTCACCTCGGCCCTCACCGGCATCACGCGCTCCTCGGTGATCGAGCTCGCGCGGGGCCTCGGCTACGAGGTGCGCGCCAAGCGGCTCACGCGCGACGACATCTACATCGCCGACGAGTGCTTCTTCACCGGCACGGCGGCGGAAGTGACGCCGATCCGCGAGCTCGACGGGCGTATCATCGGCGCCGGCAAGGCCGGGCCCATCACCAAGGCGATCCAGAAGGCGTTCTTCGACGTCGTCACCGGCAAGGACAGGAAGCGGCGCTCATGGCTGACACCAGTTCGCAAAAAGAAGTAGCGGTCACGGAGAAGGACCTGCCCCTGCATTGCCCGATGCCGGGGGCGCCGCTGTGGGCGCGGCATCCGCGCGTGTTCCTCGACGTGGCGAAGGAGCACGAAAGTCGCTGCCCCTATTGCGGCACGATGTACGTGTACCGGGGCGCGCCTCCCAGGGGTCACTGAGGGGCGCGACCCCTATTCCGAAGATCCTGATCGTCGCGCCGAGCTGGATCGGCGATGCGCTCATGGCGCAGCCGCTCCTCGCGCGGCTGCACGAGAAGATTCCCGGCCTGCGGCTCGACGCGCTCGTGCCGGAGTGGGTGGCGCCGGTGGTGCGCCGCATGCCCGAGGTGGACGAGGTCATCGTCGCCCCGTTTCGCCACGGGCCGCTGCAGCTGCGCGAGCGCTGGCGCCTGGGCCGCGAGCTCAAGGCGCGGCGCTACGACCAGTCCATCGTCCTGCCGAATACCTGGAAATCGGCGCTCGTGCCCTTCTTCGCCGACATTCCGCTGCGCTCGGGCTACAAGGGCGAGTCGCGGTACGGCCTCCTGAATTTGATCTACCAGGATGACAAGCGCAACCCGATGGCGGCGCATTACGCGGCCCTGTCGGAGCCCCCCGGCAAGGAGCTCAAGCTCCCGCTGCCCGAGCCGCGCCTTCGCTTCGCGGCGCACGAGGTGCGCGCGACCCAGCACAAATTCGGCGTCGGCGCGCCCTACGCGGTGTTCTGCCCGGGCGCCGAATATGGCCCGGCCAAGCGCTGGCCTTACTTTGCTTCCTTGATTTC
>JAFAGU010000134.1 GCA_019237595.1 Betaproteobacteria bacterium
GGCGCATGTCGAACAGCGCAAACTCGATCTGGCGCAGCATGTCGAGACCGCTCTGGAAGTTCTTTGCCGCGCGCATCTTGTCGAAGAGCGCCCTCGGCAGCGGCTCGCCGGTCTCCACATGGCGCGTCATGCCGCGCAGGACGTCCCATTCCCAGCAGAAGTTCTCCATGAATTGGCTTGGAAGCTCGACGGCGTCCCATTCCACGCCGGCAATGCCCGAGACCCCGAGCTCCTCCACCTGCGTGAGCAGATGGTGTAGGCCGTGCCCGAATTCATGGAAAAGCGTGAGCACGTCGTCGTGCGTGAAGAGCGCGGGCTTCCCGCCCACCGGCCGCGAGAAGTTGCAGGTGAGATAGGCGACGGGGTACTGCAAGCCTGCCGCCTTGCGCCGGCGCGAGATCGCGTCGTCCATCCATGCGCCGCCGCGCTTGGTTTCCCGCGCGTAAAGATCCATGTAGAACTGGCCGACGAGCGCGCCGGCCGCGTCCCGCACCTCGAAGAAGCGCACGTCCTCGTGCCACACGGGCGCATCGGCCGGTGCGATCCGGATGCCGTAGAGCGCCTGCGCGACGCGGAAGAGCCCCGGTACGACCGCGTCTTCGGGGAAGTACTGCTTCACTTCCCGGTCTGAGAATGCATAGCGGCTCGCGCGCAGCTTCTCCGAGGCGTACGCCACGTCCCAGGACTCGAGGGTCGCAAGGCGGAGCTCCTCCTTCGCGAACGCGCGAAGCTCCTGCGCATCCTTCTCGGCGAAGGGCCGCGCGCGGCGTGCGAGATCGTCCAGGAACGACATGACCTCGGCCGGCGTTTGCGCCATTTTGGGGACCAGCGACACTTCGGCGTAGCTCGCGTAGCCGAGGAGCCTGGAGAGCTCGCGGCGCAAGGACAGAATGCGCGCGATGATCGGCGTGTTGTCCCACTCCGGCTTGCCGAACTCGGAAGCGCGCGTCGCGCTCTCCCGGTAAAGCAGCTCGCGCAGCGAGCGATCGTCCGCATACTGGAGAACGGGAAGGTAGGAGGGCGCGTGCAGGGTGAACTTGTAGCCCTCTTTGCCGTCCCGCGAAGCAGCCTCTCGCGCAGACAGCAGGACGTCCTCCGGTATCCCGGAGGTTCTTTCCCTTGCCACGACTACGGTGAAGGCGTTCGTCGCGTCGAGCACGTTTTCCGAGAATTTCGCCGAAAGCCGCGAGAGCTCCTCCTGCATTTCGGCGAAGCGCTTCTTGCCCTCGGGGGGGAGCTCCGCACCGCTCAGCCGGAAGTCGCGGATCGCGTTCTCGACAATGCGTTTCCGGGGCCCCGAAAGCGTGGAAAATTCCGCCGCGCCGGAAAGCGCCTTGTACTTGGCGAAGAGCGCCTCGTTCTGGCCGAGCTCGGTCCAGTACTGCGTGAGCTTCGGCAGGTTGGCGTTGTAGGCCTCGCGCAGCGCCGGCGAATCGAGAACCGCGTGAAGGTGCGCGACCTGCCCCCATGCGCGCCCGATCCGCTCGTTCGCGTCCTCGAGAGGCGCGACGAATCCTTCCCACGTTGGCTCGGCATGCGCCACGGCCGCGACGGTCGCCCGCCCGGCGGCGAGCAGCTCGTCCACCGCGGGAGTCACGTGCTCGGGCCGGATCTCCGCGAAGCGGGGCAAGCCAGAGAAATCGAGAAGCGGATTGGATTGGGTCACGGGTGCATTCATGTGGAAGCCGCGCGGATGCAATTTTCGAGCAGCATGGCGATGGTCATCGGCCCGACGCCGCCGGGGACCGGGGTCAGCCAGCCGGCGACGTCGTTCACGCGGTGAAAGTCGACGTCGCCGGCGAGCGAACCATCCGGGAGCCGGTTGATGCCGACGTCCACCACGCACGCGCCCGGTTTGACCATGCCCGCGCTCACGAGTTTCGGCCTTCCCGCCGCCGCGACGAGGATGTCCGCCTGCAAGGTTTCTCGAGCGAGATCGACGGTTCTCGAATGGCAGACCGTGACGGTGGCATCGGCTTGCAGGAGCAGGAGCGCGAGCGGCTTGCCGACGGTGCCCGAGCGGCCGACGATCACCGCACGCCGGCCCGCGAGCGGGACTTCCGCATGCCGAAGCAGCCTCATGATGCCGGCCGGCGTGCAGGGGACGAATCCCGGCGCCCCGGCGACGAGCGCGCCGAGGTTTCTCAAATGGAATCCATCCACGTCCTTCTCCGGTGCGACCACGCGCATCACCTCCCACGCGTCGATGTGGGACGGAAGCGGCAGCTGCACAAGTATGCCGTGGAGCGCCGGATCGGCATTGATCTCCGCGATGCGCCGCAGGAGCGCATCCTGAGAGACCGAAGCGGGAAGGTCGATCTGCAGGGATCGCACGCCCGTCTCCTCGCAGGCCCGGGTCTTGTTGCGCACGTACACCCGCGAGGCCGCATCGTCGCCGACCAGGATGACGGCGAGCCCCGGCACGATGCCGCGCCGGGCAAGGCGAACGACGGATTCCTTCACCTCGGAGCGGACCTGCGCCGCGAGGGATTTTCCGTCGAGGAGCCGGGCGGCCATGGGGGCGCGCAGTTTACCACCGGCGCTTTAGCGCGCCGTCGCGAGATGTATTAAGCTTCGCGCATCCCCGCAGCACATCCGAAGCCACGAGCCAAGGAGCCTGTCCTCATGTCCGCCGTTCCGCAATTTCCGGCCGCGAACGATCCCGACACGCAAGAAACCCAGGAATGGCTGGATGCCCTGGAGGCGGTGCTCGAGCGCGAGGGCCCGGCCCGCGCGCACTTTCTCATCGAGCGGCTAATCGACAAGGCTCGCCGCACCGGCGCCTACATACCGTTCTCGCCCAACACCGCCTATGTCAACACCATCCCTCCGCACATGGAGGAGCCCTCCCCGGGGAACGTAACCCTCGAGGAGCGCATCCGCTCCATCTGCCGCTGGAACGCGATGGTCATGGTCGTGCGCGCGAACAAGAACGACGACGAGCTGGGCGGCCATATCGCGAGCTTCGCCTCCGTCGGCACGCTCTTCGGCACCGGGCAGCAGCATTTCTGGCACGCGCCGAGCGAGGGGCACGGCGGCGACCTCGTGTACTTCCAGGGCCACTCGTCGCCGGGCGTCTATGCGCGCTCGCTAATGGAGGGCAGGCTTTCCGAAGAGAGGCTGCTCAACTTCCGCCGGGAAGTCGACGGCAAGGGGATTTCCTCCTATCCGCATCCCTGGCTCATGCCGGAGTACTGGCAGTTCCCGACCGTGTCCATGGGCCTCGGGCCGATCCAGGCCATCTACATGGCGCGCTACCTCAAGTACCTCGAGGCCCGCGGGCACGCGCAGACGGCGAATCGCAAGGTGTGGGTGTTTTGCGGCGACGGTGAGATGGACGAGCCGGAATCGCTCGGCGCCATCGGCCTCGCGGCGCGCGAGAAGCTCGATAA
>JAFAGU010000223.1 GCA_019237595.1 Betaproteobacteria bacterium
AGCAGCTCGTTCTTTTCCGCCATGGGAAGCGTGAGGACGAACGTATCGGCATCGACGCTGCCGTCAGGAAAGCGCAGCAAGCCGCCGAAGGCGATCGGCAGCACGAACACGTTGATCGCGAGCATGTAGAGCGGGAACAGCCAGATCGCCTTCACGAGGTGCCGCTCGTCGAGGTTCTCGACCACCGCCACCTGGAACTGCCGCGGCAGGAACATGATCGCCATCATCGAAAGCACGGTGAGCCATGCCCAGCTCGCGTAGCCGCCGGCGACGCTGCCGAAGGGCGTCATCATGGCCTGCAGCCTTGGGTTGGTCGCTGCTTGCGCGAAGAGATCGGTGACGCCGTTGAAGAGGCCGAACGTCACGAACGCCCCGACCGCGAGGAACGCGACCAGCTTGACGAGCGACTCGAAGGCGACGGCGGCCACCATCCCCTGGTGGTGCTCCGCGGCGTCGAGGTGCCGCGTGCCGAAGGCGATCGTGAACGCCGCGAGCACGAGCGCGACCGAGAACGCCGTATCCCGGCCGATCGGCGCCGAGCGCAGCTCCGGCATGGCGGTTTCCGGGTACTGCACGAGGATCGAGAAGCTCGTGGAAACCGCTTTCAGCTGGAGCGAGATGTAGGGAAGGATTCCCACCACGGCAATGATCGTCACCAGGCCGGCGAGGACCGCACTCTTGCCGTAGCGGGAAGCGATGAAGTCGGCGAGCGAGGTGATGCGGTTCTGCTTCGAGATGCGCAGGATCTTGCGCATCACGACCCACCAGAGCGCGATCATCAGGGTGGGCCCGATGTAGATCGGGAGAAATCCTATGCCGTCGACGGCCGCGCGGCCGACGCTGCCGTAGAACGTCCATGCGGTGGCGTAGACCGCGAGCGAGAGGCTGTAGACGTATGCGCTTCGGGTCACCGGGCGGCCGGCGTCGGCCCGCTTGTCGGCGTAGTAGGCGATGGCGAAGAGCACGCCAAGATAGCCGAGCGCCACGAGGACGATGACCGGCGCAGTCAGCACGGCTGCTATCGCTTCGTCTCGGCCACGAGCGCGAGCAGCGCCACGAGAGCGGCCCACGCGCCGAGGACGTAGGCATAGAGGATGGGGACCCCGAACACCATGCCGCCGATGTTGAACGCGGCGAGCACAGGGAAGTTGAAGAGCAGCGCCCCGAGGAGGCAAAGCGCAATGAAGCGCTGCGCCTTCGCGCCGTGGTCCGCCATCCCCCCCTCCTTTCTAGGCCCTCAGCTCACCTGCTTCAGCTGCTCCAGGATCTGCGGGTTCTCCAGCGTCGAGACATCCTGCTTGATTTCCTCGCCCTTGGCGATCGCGCGCAGGAGCCTCCGCATGATCTTTCCCGAGCGTGTCTTGGGCAGGTTGTCGCCGAAGCGGATGTCCTTGGGCTTGGCGATGGGCCCGATCTCCCGGCCGACCCAGTCGCGCAGCTCCTTGGCGATCCGCTTCGCCTCCTCGCCGCTCGGCCGCGCTCCCTTCAACACCACGAACGCGCACACGGCTTCGCCGGTGAGGTCGTCCGGCCGTCCGACGACGGCCGCTTCGGCCACGAGCTTGGAGTTCGCTACCAGGGCGGACTCGATTTCCATCGTGCCGAGGCGGTGCCCCGAAACGTTCAGCACGTCGTCGATTCGCCCGACGATGCGGAAGTACCCGTCCTCGTCGGTGCTCGCGCCGTCGCCGGCGAGATAGAGCTTGCCCTTGAACTCGTCGGGCCAGTAGGTCTTCTTGTACCGCTCCGGATCGCCCCAGATCGTTCGCAGCATCGAAGGCCAGGGCCGGCTGATGACGAGGATGCCGCCCTTCCCCTTGCCTACCGGCTGCCCGGTCTCGTCGACGATATCGGCAAAGATGCCCGGGAGGGCGAGCGTCGCCTAGCCGGGCTTGGTGGGCGTGGCGGCGGGACGCGGCGTGATCATGTGCCCGCCGGTCTCCGTCTGCCACCAGGTGTCCACGATCGGACAGCGCCCGCCGCCGACCATCTCGTGGTACCAGATCCAGGCCTCCGGATTGATCGGCTCGCCGACCGTGCCGAGGATGCGGAGCGAAGAGAGGTCGTATTTCTTCGGCAGGTCGCCGCCCGCCTTGATGAGCGAGCGGATCGCCGTCGGGGCCGTGTAGAACACGTTGACCTTGTGGTCCTGGATGATCTTCCAGAACCGGCCCGCGTCCGGATACGTCGGCACGCCCTCGAAGACGATCTCGGTCGCCCCGACCGCGAGCGGGCCGTAGGTGATGTAGCTATGGCCCGTGACCCAGCCCACATCGGCCGTGCACCAGAAAATGTCGTTCGGCTTGCTGTCGAACACCCACTTCATCGTCTGCGCGGCCCACAGCAGATAGCCCGCCGTGGAATGCTGGATGCCCTTGGGCTTGCCGGTGGACCCCGACGTGTAAAGGATGAAGAGCGGATGCTCGGCGTTCACGCTCACCGGCTCGCAGGTCTCGGGCTGGCCCTTGACCGCGTCGTCCCACCACAGGTCTCGCCCGGCCGTCATGGGAACGGGCGAGCCGGAGCGCTTGTAGACGAACACCGTCTTGATCGCCTCGCACCCGCCCATGGCGAGCGCTTCGTCGACGACCGGTTTCAACGGAATTTCCTTGCCGCCGCGGAACTGGCCGTCGGCGGTGATCACGGCCACCGCGCCGGCGTCGATGACGCGCTCCTGCAGGCTCTTGGCGGAGAAGCCGC
>JAFAGU010000165.1 GCA_019237595.1 Betaproteobacteria bacterium
CATCCGCGCGTGCTGCAAATGGTGAACGATTCGCTTCGCTACTGGGCGCAGGAGATGCGCGTGGACGGCTTCCGCTTCGACCTTGCGACGATCCTCGCCCGCGAGCCCTACGGCTTCGACGAGGGCGGCGGGTTCCTGGACTCGTGCCGGCAGGACCCGGTGCTCTCGAGCCTCAAGCTCATCGCCGAGCCTTGGGACGTCGGGCCCGGCGGCTACCAAGTCGCGCATTTCCCCCCGGGCTGGGCCGAGTGGAACGACCGCTACCGCGACACCGTGCGCTCCTACTGGAAGGGCGACCGCGGCCAGCTCGCTCAGTTCGCCACGCGGCTCGCGGGATCCGCCGACATGTTCAACCGGCGCGGGCGCCGGCCCTGGGCGAGCGTCAACTTCGTCACCGCGCACGACGGCTTCACGTTGAACGACCTCGTCTCGTACAACGAGAAGCACAACGAGGCGAACGGCGAGGGCAACCGCGACGGGCATTCCAACAACCTCTCGTTCAACTACGGCGCCGAGGGGCCGACGGAAGATGCCGAGATCAGGAACACGCGGGAGCGGCAAAAGCGCAACTTCGTCGCGACCCTGCTTCTCTCGCTCGGCACGCCGATGATCCTTGCCGGCGACGAGATCGGCCGGACGCAGAACGGCAACAACAACGCCTATTGCCAGGACAACGAGGTCAACTGGATCGACTGGGCGAGCATGAGCGACGGCGGGCGGGAGCTCATGGAGTTCACGCGCCGGCTCATCCGTATCCGCCTGCAGCACCCGATCCTCACGCGCGGCCGCTTCCTCGCCGGCTGGCACAACCCGAAGGTCGACGTGAAGGACGTGACCTGGCTCACGCCCGCCGCGACCGAGATGACCGACGAGAACTGGAAGGACGAGCGCGCGCGCTGCTTTGGCATGCTCCTCGACGGCCGGGCGCAGGAGAGCGGCATCAAGGTGCGCGGCAGCGACGAGACGCTGCTGCTGGTGGCCAACGCGCACAACGAGGTCGTGCCTTTCGCGTTTCCGGAGGTTCCCGACGGGCTGCGCTGGGTGCGGCTCCTCGATACCAACGATCCCTCGCTCGGCTCCGAGCACTTTGCCTTCGGCTCGCAGTACGAGGTTACCGGCCGCTCGCTCCTCCTCTTCATCCTCGAGCGCGTGAAATGACCGCGCACGCGATGCCCTTCGGGGCCGAGTTCCGCCCCAAGGGCACGCGCTTCCGCCTCTGGGCGCCGAGAGCCAAGCGGGTCATTCTTTGTCTTCCAACAGAAGAATTACCCATGGAAGATAGAGCGGACGGGTGGTTCGAAGCAACGCAAACCGTCAAGCCCGGAACGCTCTATCGCTACCGGATCGACGGCGGGACGCTCGTGCCGGATCCCGCGTCGCGCTTCCAGCCGCAGGACTGCGAGGGACCGAGCGAGGTAATTGACCCGTCCGCGTTCCGCTGGGACGAAGGCGGCTGGAAGGGGCGGCCGTGGAACGAGGCGGTCATCTATGAGCTCCACGTAGGAAGCTTTTCGCCTTCAGGTTCTTACCAAGGCATCGTGGAGAAGCTGGAACAGTTGAAAGACACTGGCATTACCGCGATCGAGCTCATGCCGCTCGCGGACTTCGCCGGCCGGCGCAACTGGGGCTACGACGGCGTCCTTCCGTATGCGCCCGACAGCGCCTACGGGCGCCCGGAGGACCTGAAGGCGCTCGTCCAGGCTGCGCATCGCGCGGGCCTCATGGTGTTCCTCGACGTCGTCTACAACCATTTCGGCCCGAAGGGGAACTACCTTTCGCTCTACGCGCCGCAGTTCTTCACCGACCGGCACAAGACGCCGTGGGGCGCGGCGATTGATTTCTCGCGCAAGGAGGTTCGCGAGTACTTCGTCCACAACGCGCTCTACTGGCTCGAGGAATACCGCTTCGACGGCCTTCGCTTCGACGCCGTGCACGCCATCTTCGACGACTCTCCAAGGCATGTGCTGTTGGAGTTATCCGAAAAAATCCTTTCATTGGAAAAAAGGCCAATACATCTAATCCTTGAGAACGATGCCAATCAGGCCCGGTTCCTCGGCAAGCGGAGGTTCACCGCCCAGTGGAACGACGACTCGCACCATGCCTACCACGTGCTCGCCACGGGAGAGAGCGACGGCTACTACGCCGCGTACGCCGACGCGCCGGCGAAGCACCTCGCACGCTGTATCGCGGAGGGGTTCGCCTACCAGGGCGAGGTCTCGCCCTTCTCGAAGGAAAAGCGCGGCGAGCCGAGCGCCCACCTGCGGCCTTCCGCGTTCGTGGACTTCCTGCAGAACCACGACCAAATCGGGAACCGCGCTTTCGGTGAAAGACTGATTTCGCTCAGCGAAGATCGAAAACTGAAGGCTTTGACGGCCATATTCCTGCTCGCCCCGTCGCCGCCGATGCTCTTCATGGGCGAGGAGTGGGGCTGCCGGCAGCCGTTCCTCTTTTTTTGCGATTTCTCCGGCGAGCTCGGCGAAGCCGTGCGCAAGGGCCGGCGAGAGGAGTTCAAGCGGTTCGCCTCCTTCAGCAGCGAAATCCCCGACCCGCTCGCGGACGAGACTTTCCGGCGATGCGTGCTTCGCTGGGAGGACGTCGACGAGCGCTGGCTGCAGTTCTATCGATCCCTGCTCGCCCTGAGGCAAAGGACAATTTGGGGAAAGGAATTCGGACCGGGCCGCTATCGCATGCTCGGCGAGCGTGCGTTCGAGGTTTCCTGGGGAACGTTGCGGCTCGTGGCGAACCTCGGGAACGAAAAGCTCGCGACCACTGAAGCGGCCGGGACCCTCTGGAGCAACGGCGCGCCGTCGGAACCCTGGTCGGTGAACTGGTCGCTCCCGGCATGAGCGAGGTTGCCGAGTCCTATCTGGACGTGTGGGGCCGCCCCAAGGAGATCGCGCCGGAAGTTCGCGAGGCGCTCGAGCGCGCGCTGGGCGGCGTGGCGCCGGGCGCCCGCAAGGCGCGAATAGAGCGGGGGAAATGCTTCGAGCCGGCCTTCCTCGCGGGCGCGCGCGCGTGGGGGTTCACGGTGCAGCTCTACGGCCTGCGCTCGGAGCGCAACTGGGGGATCGGCGACTTCGGAGACCTCGGCGCGCTCGTCGAGGCGAGCGCCGCGCTGGGCGCGGGCCTCGTCGGGCTCAATCCGCTGCACGCGACGAGCGGCACCAGCCCGTACAGCCCCTCCAGCCGTCACGCGCTCAATTGGCTCTACCTCGACATGGATTCGCTGCCCGAGCTGGAGGCGTCCAGCCCTGCGCGACGGCTGCTGGCCTCCAGGGGCTTTCGCGAGAAACTGTCTTCCCTCAGGGAAGTACCGCTCGTCGACTACGACGGCGTGCGCCGGCTGAAGGCCGACGTGCTCGAGCTCCTCTATCGCGAGGCGGACGAGCCAGCGGTCGAGCGATTCGGCAAGGAAAGCTCGCGCGCCATGCGCGACTACGCGCTCTTCGAGGCGCTTCGCGAGCGTTTCGGCGGCGCCTGGACGAGCTGGCCCGAGGCGTACCGCAGCCCGCGCGGGGCCGCGGCGAGGCGCTTCGAGAAGCAGCATGCCGCGCGTGTCCGCTACCACCTGTGGATCCAGATGCGCGCGCGCGAGCAGCTCCATGGCGCTCAGCGCCGCGCGCTCGAGCTCGGCATGCCGGTCGGGCTCTACGTGGACCTCGCGCTCGGCGCGGACCTCGGCGGGGCGGAGGTCTGGAGCGATTCGCGTTCGTTCTCGCTCGACGTCTCCTGCGGTGCGCCGCCGGACGAGTTCAACCCGCGCGGCCAGGACTGGGGCCTGCCGCCTTACTCGCCGCGCGCGCTTCGCGCTTCGGCCTACGAGCCGTTCGCGGAGCTCCTGCGCGCCAACATGCCCGAGGGCGGCGCCCTGCGGATGGATCACGTCATGGCGCTCATGCGCCTGTGGTGGATCCCGCGCGGGCGCAAGCCGGCGCAGGGCGGCTACGTCCACTATCCCTTCGAGGAGCTTCTCGCGGTCCTTGCCCGCGAGAGCCGGGCGCGGCGCTGCCTCGTGGTGGGCGAGGACCTCGGCACGGTGCTGCCGGAGTTCAGGAAAGCGCTGAACGAGGCGGGGGTGCTGTCGTATCGCCCGCTGCTCTTCGAGAAGACCCCTGGCGGGGACTTCGCGGGTCCGGGAGCGTATCCCCGCGAGGCGCTCGCCTGCGTGTCGACGCATGACCTGCCGACGTGGAAGGGGTTCTACTCGGCGCACGATCTCGCGCTGCGGAACCGCCTCGGGCTTTCAGTCGAGCCGCAGGCGGAAGCGAGCGCGCGCGACGCGGACAAGTCGGGCCTCCTCGCCGCGCTCGGGCGCGAGGGCCTCGACGGCTCGTCGCTATCGGCGCACCGCTTCATCGCGCGCACGGCCTCGAAGCTCATGGCGGTTCAGCCGGAGGACGTCCTCGACCTCGAGGAGCAGGCGAATCTCCCCGGGACGATCGACGAGCATCCCAACTGGCAGAGAAAGCTGCCGCTGCCGCTCGAGGAATGGGAAAGCGATGAACGCATCGCGGCGCTCGCGCGCGCGCTGGCGCCGACGCGGGCGGCGAAGGGCCGCGTGCCGGGCGCGACGTACCGCGTGCAGCTGCATCGGGGCTTCACCTTCCGCGATGCGACCGCCCTCGTGCCGTACCTCGCGTCCCTTGGCATCACGCATCTCTATACGTCGCCGTTCCTGAAGGCGCGGCCGGGGAGCCTGCACGGCTACGACGTGGTGGACCACAACGCGCTAAATCCCGAGATCGGCACCCGCGAGGACTTGGATGCGCTCCTGGAAGCGCTCCTGCGCCATGGCATGGGGCTCGCGATGGACATCGTCCCCAACCACATGGGCGTGATGCACGGCGACAACGCCTGGTGGCAGGACGTGCTCGCGAAGGGCCGCGCCTCGCCCTACTCGCGCTTCTTCGACATCGACTGGATGCCGGCGCAGCGGGAGCTCCGCGGCAAGGTGCTCCTCGCGGTGCTCGGCAAGCACTACGGGCAGGCGCTCGAGGACGGCGAGGTAAAGCTCGAGCGCGGCGCCATCCGCTATTTCGAGCATACGTTTCCGCTCGCGAGGAAATCTCCTTCGGGAACACGAAAGGCCTCTCCGCTCGTCCTCCATCACCTCCTCGAGCGCCAGCACTACCGGCTCGCGTACTGGCGCGTCGCGGCGGACGAGATCAATTACCGGCGCTTCTTCGAGATCGTCGACCTCGCGGCGCTTCGCCAGGAGGACCCGGAGGTCTTCGAGGCGACGCACCGGCTCGTCGCCGATCTGGCGCGGCGCCCGGGAGTCGATGGGCTGCGCATCGACCATCCGGACGGGCTCGCCGATCCTCGCCAGTACTTCGAGCGGCTGCGCCGGCGCTGCGGGCGCGCGTGGCTCGTCGTGGAGAAGATCCTCGCACGCCACGAGCGGCTACCCGGCGATTGGCCGGTCGACGGCACGACCGGCTACGAGTTCGCGAATCTCCTCACCGGCCTCTTCGTCGATGCCTCGGCCGCCGCGCGCTTCGACCGGATCTACGAGCGCTTCGGCGGCGACCGGCGCACGTTCGAGGAGATCTCGCAGGAAAGCCGCCATCTCATCATGAACACGACGCTCGCCGCGGACCTCCACCGCCTGACCACACGCCTCGCGCGCATTGCGTCGGGGAACCGCTTCACGCGCGACTACACGCCCGGGGTGCTGCGGCAGGCGCTGCGCGAAGTCGCGGCCGTGTTCCCGGTCTACCGGACGTACGTCACCGCGAGCGGGGCGAGCGAGACGGACCGACGCCACGTCGAGTGGGCGGTGGGAAAGGCGCGGCGCGCGAGCCGCATCGCCGATCCAGGCGTCTTCGACTTCATCCGCGACGTGCTCCTCCTCAAGATCCGAACCGAAAGCCTGCGGCAATCCGACATCGTGGAGTTCGCGCAGCGCTTCCAGCAGTTCACCGCGCCCGTGGTTGCGAAGGGGGTCGAGGATACGGCCTTCTACCGCTACCACCGGCTCGTTGCGCTGAACGAGGTGGGCGGGGAGCCCAGGGAGTTCGGAACCTCGC
>JAFAGU010000054.1 GCA_019237595.1 Betaproteobacteria bacterium
GTTTGCCTGAATGTGGGCTGCATCCCGTCGAAGGCGTTGCTGCACACGGCCGCCATCATGGATGCAGCGCGCGAGCTCGGTGCTCATGGGGTGAGCTATGGCGAGCCGAAGGTGGACCTCGACAAGCTGCGCGCCTTCAAGGAAAAGGTGGTGGCCAAGCTCACCGGCGGCCTCGCCGGGATGGCCAAGATGCGCAAGGTGACGGTGCTGACCGGCCTTGGAAGTTTCATTGACAAAAATACCTTAACCGTGGAGACGAAGGACGGTCGAAAGGCGGTGCGCTTCGCCTCGGCAATCATCGCCGCCGGATCGCAGGCGGCGAACCTTCCCTTTCTTCCCGAAGACCCGCGCATCGTCGATTCCACTGGCGCGCTCGAGCTGCGGATGAAGCCGAAGAAAATGCTGGTCATCGGCGGCGGCATCATCGGCCTCGAGATGGGCACGGTCTACTCGACGCTCGGCGCGCGGCTCGACGTCGTCGAAATGATGGATGCGCTCATGCTCGGCGCCGACCGAGACCTCGTCGCCGTCTGGCAGAAGTTCAATGCGTCGCGCTTCGACAACGTGTTCCTGAAAACGAAGACCGCGAAGGTCGAAGCTTCCCCTTCGGGCCTGAAGGCTTTCTTTGAAGGAGAGAAGAAGGAAAGCCATACCTACGACATGATCCTCGTATCCGTCGGCCGATCTCCGAACGGCAAGAAGATCGGCGCGGACAAGGCCGGGGTCAACGTGACCGAGCGCGGGTTCATCGAGTCCGACGACCAGATGCGGACCAACGTGCCGCACATCTACTCGATCGGCGACATCCGGGGAAATCCCATGCTCGCGCACAAGGCGGCGCACGAGGGTCACGTCGCGGCAGAAGCGGTCGCCGGCAAGAAGGCTTACTTCGACGCGCGCGTCATCCCGGCGGTCGCCTTTACTGATCCAGAAATCGCTTGGGCTGGCCTGACCGAGGATGAGGCGAAGCGCGCCGGCACCAAAGTCGGGGTCGCAAAGTTTCCGTGGATTGCCTCGGGCCGGGCGATCGCCAACGGCCGCGACGAGGGATTCACCAAGCTCATTTTCGACGAGGAAACGCACCGCATCCTTGGCGGAGGCATCGTGGGAACGGGCGCCGGCGACCTCATCAGCGAGATCGCCCATGCGATCGAGATGGGCTCGGATGCGACCGACATCGGCAAGACGATCCACCCGCACCCGACCCTGGCCGAGTCGGTCGGTATGGCCGCCGAGATGTTCGAAGGTGTGTGCACGGACATGCCGCCGCAGAAGAAAAAATGACGCAGGACGAGCTGAAGAAGGCGGTCGCCGAGGCCGCGCTCAAGCACGTCGTGGAAGACGCGATCGTCGGCGTGGGGTCTGGCTCAACCGTGAATTTCTTCATCGATGCGTTGGCAAAGATGAAAGGCAGGATCGAAGGGGCGGTCGCGGCGTCCGAAGCGAGCGCGCAGCGTCTCAAGGGCCATGGCATCCGAGTATTTGACCTGAACGCCGTCAGCGCGCTTCCTGTCTATATCGACGGGGCAGACGAGGTGACCGAGCACCTTCACATGATCAAGGGCGGCGGCGGGGCGCTCACGAGGGAGAAGATCGTTTCCGCCGTGGCCGAGCGCTTCGTGTGCATCTGCGACGCGTCGAAGCTCGTCCCGGTGCTCGGCAAGTTCCCCTTGCCGCTCGAAGTCATCCCGATGGCGCGGAGCTATGTCGGCCGCGAGATCGTCAAGCGCGGCGGGCGCCCGGTGCTGCGCGAGAACTTCACCACCGACAACGGCAACTTGATCCTGGATTGCCACGGCATGGCGCTCCTCGATCCGCCGCGTATGGAATCGGAGCTCGACGGCATTGCCGGGATCGTCACGAACGGCCTCTTTGCCCGCCGCCGCGCCGATGTGCTCCTCCTCGCCGCCGAATCCGGCGTGAAAACGCTGGAGAAAAAGCAGATCCTCGCCTAGGCCCTGCCGGCCTCTTCGAGCAGCGAGCCCATTTTCGCGGCGTAAGGCTCCGGCTCGCAAAAGCGGGCGGCAAATGCGTCCTGCAGCCCACGCCGCGGCGAGTCGAGCTGTGCCGGGTCGGAAACCAGCTCCGCGATCCGGCCGGCGATATCCTTCTCCACGGGGACGATCCAGCGGCCCATGTCCAGCGCGAGCAGCATCGAGGCGCTGATGCGGCTTGCCGGGCGCGGGCCGATGCGGGTGAGCAGCGGCACGCCAAGGCTCAGCACTGCCGCGGAGGTCGCGCCGCCGCCCCAAGGGTAACTGTCCAGCGCGAAATCCACCGACTGCACCAGGGACCAGAAGCGGTGCTCTTCCAGGAATGGATGGATCTCCACCCGCTCGGGCGCGATTCCGGCTGCCGAGAGCTGGCGCCGCAGCCGGAGGTTCGCCACTCCGTCGTCGAAGCCCGCAACGACCAGCTGCAGGCGGTCGTGCTTCCGAAGAAGCGAGATCCACAGCGAAATTTCGTCGTCGCCGATCTTGTGCCAGCTATTGAAGAGTCCCATGCGCACGGGCCCGCCATGGCGCGACGGGGCTCCCCCGACGCGCGGCACGGGCTCGAATGGCAGGTAAGCCAGGTGGCACGAAGTCAGGCGCAGCAGCTTCTCCGTGTAGGAGGATTCGCTTCCAGCCGGATCGACCACTTCGTCCGTAATGCGATAGTCGATGGCCTCGAGCCCCGTCGTCTGGTTCAGGCCGAAGAGCGAAATCTGCACCGGCGCCACGCGCTGCGCTAGCGCGGCGAGGCGGTTTTCGCGCGTGTGGTTGTCGAGCTCCACGAGCAGGTCCAGGTCTTCGCGGCGCAAGCGCTCCACGAGCTGCGGAGTCTCCAGCGCGGCCACGTCGAGCCATTGGTCGCTCAAGTTGCGCAGTGCATCCTGATGGCCATCGCGGATGCTTCCGGCGGAATAGATGCGCACGGAAAATCGCCTTCGGTCCAGGCCGCGCACCAGGGGAGATATGAATCCCATGATCGGATGGAAGTGCAGGGAAGAGCCGAGGATGCCCACGCGCAGCGCTCCCGAACGTCGCGGCCGCTTCGGGGCCGGCGTCGGGGCGCCGAGCTCTCGCTGTACCGCGGCGCTGAATCGGGCGCGGAACGCTACCGGGTCGAGACCGCGGACGGAGAGCGCAATTCGGGCCGCGCTTGCCAGCAGGTTGACCGAGTCCTCCGCAGGGCAGGCGAGCCCCGCAAACGACGCTTCGAGTGCTCGGGCGCGACGATCCGTGAGCGCGAGGTACTCTGCGTAGTGCCGGAAGGCCCGGCGGCCGGCGCGCGGCGATTCAAGGTGCTGCCGCCATGCGCTATCCGCGCCGTCCAGGTCATCGAGCGCGCGCACGCGCAGCATCAGTGCCTCGGCATCGATGCTGCCAGGCGATTCGCGGAAGAAGCGTGTCGCGAGCTCGAGGGCGCGCGCCGGCTCGCCCAATAGCAGCCACGAGTTCACCAGGTGCATCTGGCCCTCCGGATCGAGGGCGCCGTGCTGCCGCCAGTGCATTTCCAGCGAACGGATGTCGTCCGCCGGATCCTCCCCGATGACCTGGCTCAGAAGCTCCTCGGCTCTACGCGGCCGCGATCCCGGGTGCTACTGGCTTGGCGGAACGTAGCCCGAGGCGACGTCCGCACCGCCGCCGAAGAAATGGCGCTCGGTCTGCTCCATCAGGTATTTGCGCGCGCGCGGATCGGCGAGGTTGAGGCGGTTCTCGTTCACGAGCATGGTCTGCTGGCGCAGCCACTGCTGCCATGCTTCCTTGGAGACGTTTTCCCAGATCCGCTTGCCCAGCGCCCCGGGATAGGGAGGGAAGTCCAGGCCTTCGGCCTCGCGGCCGAGCTTCACGCAGTTCACGGTCCTTGCCATGGCAAAAATTATATTCGCTTGACGAAGACCTTCGAGCCGCGTTTCCAGTTGTAGAGCGCCTGCCGCTGCTCCGGCAGCGCCTTGACGTCCGCGGTACGGAAGCCCTGCTCGAGGAACCAGTGCGCCGCATGGGTCGTCAGCGCGAAGACGCGGCGCAGGCGCAGGCCGCGGGCGCGGTCCTCGCAGGCTTTCAGCAAACGCTCGCCGTAGCCGGCATCGCGATAGCCGTCCGCGACCGCCAGGCAGGCGAATTCTGCGCTCCGGTCGCCCGGATACGGGTAGAGGGCGGCGCAGCCGACGATGACACCGTCGTGCTCGACGACCATGAAGTTGCCGATTTCGGCCTCGATGAGCTCGCGGCTGCGCTTGACCAGCATGCCTTCGGCCTCGAGCGGCTCGATGAGCGTGAGCATGCCGCGGACGTCCTCGACCTTTGCGGGGCGCAGCTTTTCGGTGGTGGCGGCGGTGACCATGGTGCCGACGCCGGCGTGCGTGAAGAGCTCCTGCAGGAGCGATCCCTCGGCCCGACGCGTCACGAGGTGACCGCGGCCTACACCGGTCTTCACCGCCCGGGCGAGGTGCTCGAGCGCGCGGCTCGCCGCGGGCGTGAGATCCGTCTTGCGGGTGGACACCGTGGCGGCCTCGTCGGCGGTCAGCTCGGAAACGATATTGCCCTTGCGGTCGGTCGGCAGGCGATCGGTGTACATGAGCAGCTTGTCGGCCTTGAGCGCCACCGCCACGCTCTCGGCCACGTCTTCCCAGGCAAGGTTGAAGACTTCGCCGGTGCTCGAATAGCCCAGCGGCGGCACGAGAACGATGTCCGCCACGTCGAGGTGGCTCGAGAGCGCCGCGGCGTCCACCTTGCGCACGGCGCCGGTGAACGCGAAATCCACGCCCTTGCGCACGCCGATCGGGCGAGCGCTGATGTAATTGCCCGACACCACGCGAATTTGCGCGCGAGCCATGGGCGAGTTGGGCAGCCCTTGGGATAGCAGCGCCTCGATCTCGACGCGCAGCACGCCCGCCGCATGCTTCACCGCCATGAGGGCGCCTTCGTCCGTGATGCGCAACCCCTGCGCGTAGCGCGAGCGCACGCCCTGGCGCTTCAACTCCGCCTCGATCTGCAGCCGAGCGCCGTGCACGAGCACGAGCCGGATCTCGAGCGAGGCGAGCACGTTCACGTCGTGGATGAAGCTCGCGAAGCGCGTGCGTTCCGCCACCATCTCGCCGCCGAAGGCGACGACGAAGGTGCGGCCGCCGAAGTCGTGGACGTACGGCGCGACCTGGCGGAGCCAGCGCACGAACGCTTCGGGTTGGGGTGGCGCGCTCATGTAGTTTTTTCAAATTGTAAGCGCGAAATCCGCCGCGGCGGCTGCGCTATGCTGTCCTGCAAAGGAGGCCGCCATGAAGCTCGCCCGCATCGCTTTGCTCCTGCCCTGCTTTGCCGCTGCTGCGCCGGCGCTTGGCTCCGAAGACGACGCCTTCACGCATGCCCTCACGCTCGTGCAGATCTTCGTCCATGCCGCCGCGCAGTCGAGCGATCCCCAAGCGAACTTGCGGTTCCTGGACGACGTCCTCGCGGGACGCAATAGCGAGGCGAATCGCGCGATGACCGGCCTGCTCGAAGAGGCGACCGCCGACCTCTCGCCCGAGCACCGGGACAAGTTCGCCTCCATCGCCCGCGACCTCGCGGCCCTCGCGCGCAGGGACGCGCTTCTGCGGCCATCCGTGCCCGATGCGGCGTCGGCGGAAGCCGCGCTCCAGGCGCGAAAAGACCTGAATGCGATGGGCCTTCGCTACTTCGACGAGGCGCAGTTCCTGGACGCCGTGCGCCGTAACGACGAGCTCGCCGCGGCGCTCTTCGTGCGCGGCCGCGGCGTGAGCCTCGCCGCGAAGGGGCCGGACGGCCGCACGGCGCTCGACATTGCGAGGGCGAACCGCAACGAGCGGCTGGCGGCGCTTCTCTCTTCTTCGACGCCCTAGGCGCGGAAATCGCCCGCCAGGGCGTGGAGGGCCGCAAGCGCCGCGAGCGCTGCCGTTTCCGTGCGTAGCACGCGGGGTCCGAGGTTTGCCGCCACGAATCCTGCGTCCAGGAAACCCTGCTCCTCCCGTTCGTCGAAGCCGGCTTCCGGCCCTGCGGCGAGCACGAAGCCCTGTTTTCCGCTAACGAGCTGCGCGATCGGCGTGGGCGCGCCCGGGGAGAGGAGGATCTTCGCTTCGGAGGCGCCGAAACCGGGGGGAAGCGGGAGCTCCCGCGGCGGCACGACGAGCGGGATGCGGTTGCGGCCGCATTGCTCGCAAGCCGAAATCGCGATCTTGCGCCAGTGCGCCTGCCGCCCGGCGGCGCGCTCGCCCTCGGGGCGTGCCACGGACGCGGTGGCGAGCACGGGATGAATCTCCGCGACGCCGAGCTCCACCGCCTTGCGGATGGTGAGCTCCATGCGCTCGCTGGACGAAACGCCCTGCACGAGCACGAGCCGCAACCGAGATTCGCGCTCGATCGCCCTGTGCTCCAGGACCTCCACCTCGACCCGCAAACGCTGCACGGAAGCGAGGCGCGCGGCGTGCTCGCCGCCGCGCCCGTCGAAGAGCACGAGCTCGTCGCCCGCGCGTAGCCGAAGGACGCGCACGGCGTGGTGGGCCGTTTCGTCGGGCAGCAAGAGCATTCCCTGCCCGAGCGGGCCGTCGACGAAGAACCGCGGCGCCCGGCGACCGGCCGCCGCAGCGGACCGCTGCATCACGGGCCCGCCTTGATGCCTGCCTGGCGGATCATCGCGCCGGAGCGCTCGTAGTCCACGCGCAGCATTTCGGCGAATTGCTCGATCGAGAGCGCACCCGGCTCGCCGCTCAGTCCCCTGAGGCGCGCGTCCACGTCGGGAAGCCGGATTGCCTGCTCGAGGAGCGCGTGGAGCTTGTCCACCACCGGCCGCGGCGTGCCGGCGGTGGTGAACATGCCGTACCACGTCGTCATCTCGACATTCGGCACGCCGGCTTCGGCGAGGGTGGGCACCTCGGGAAGCTCGCGCGAGCGCCGCGCCGACATGACGGCGAGCGGGCGCACGCGCCCGCCCTTGATGGTGCCGGTCGCCGAGGAAGCGGTGTCGAACATCATCTCGATCGAGCCGCCGAGAAGGTCGCCCTGCGCCTGGCTGCTGCCTTTGTACGGAACATGGATCGCCTGCGTGCCGGTCGCGAGGCAGAACGCTTCTCCGGCGATGTGGAGGGTGCTTCCGACGCCGGTCGAGCCATAGCGAAGCTCTCCGGGCCGGCTTTTCATGAGCGCGATGAGCTCCCGCACGTTGCGCGCCGGGACCGCCGCGCCGACGATCAGGACGTTCGGCACCTGCACGATGAGTCCGACGGGCTGCAGGTCCTTCATCGGGTCGAAGGAGAGCTTCATGAGGTGCGGCGCAATCGACTGCGCGGTGTTGGTGCCTACGAGCACCGTGTAGCCGTCGGGCGCGGCCTTCGCCGTCCCCTCGGACGCAATGGTGTTCGAGGCGCCGGCGCGGTTCTCCACGAGGAAGGGCTGCTTCGTGGCCTGGCTGAACTTCTCGGCAAGGAGCCGGGCGATGATGTCCGTGCCGCCTCCCGGCGAGGCGCCTACGAGCACCCGCACGGCGCGAGCAGGGTACGGTTCGGCCTGCGCTCGAGCCACCGAGGGAACGAGCGCGACGACCGCCGCGAGCACCGCAGCGAGCGCCCTCATGAGCCCTTCAGCGGGTGCAGGTCCAGGCCGAGATCTCGCAGGCCTGCCCGCAGCGCTTGAGCGCCTTGGTCTCGGCTTCCTGCCGCGTGGCGCCTTTCTCCACGAACGGCTTGGCGCTCGCGCGCGCAAGGGCAAGGCAGCCGCGGCTCACGCTGCCCACCACGACGCAGTTCTCGTGTCCGCATTGCTTCAGGGCTTCGGTGCTCGCCTCGCGGCTCGTGCGACGGTCGGTGGACCAGCCTACCGCCTGTGTTCCCTCGTGATAGGCGATGGCCGCGTGCAGGACGTTGCGGTTGCGCGTTTCGTAGCCGAGCGCGCTTCCTGCGGCGAGGCCAGCCAGAAGCAGAACCAGGAGCGCGCGCGCCATCACATCGTCGCCCCGAGCGTCCATGGCGCGAATTCGTCCTCGCCGTAGCCCAGCTCCTCGGACTTGCTCTTGCGGCCCGAGGCCGTGTCGAGAATGCGCCGGAAGATGCGCTCGCCCACCTGCGGGATCGTTTCCGTTCCGTCGACGATCGTGCCGCAATTGATGTCCATGTCGTCCTCTTGCCGAACATAGAGCGAGGTGTTCGTCGCGAGCTTGAGGGAGGGTGCGGGCTTGCACCCGTAGGCGGAGCCCCT
This sequence comes from Betaproteobacteria bacterium, assembly GCA_019237595.1. Classification (GTDB taxonomy): domain Bacteria; phylum Pseudomonadota; class Gammaproteobacteria; order Burkholderiales; family SG8-39; genus SCGC-AG-212-J23. Next base: position 8,187 of record JAFAGU010000054.1, read on the forward strand.
TCCGGTGGTGAAGAGGATCATATTGGCGCCGCCGGCCACTTGGCCCGTTGCCGAGACCGGGTCGTACCCGGGCGTATCCATATAGACGAAGCCCTTGGCCGTGACCGGCTCCGCGTACTCGTAGACCGCGACCAGGTTCGTCGTACCGCCCTTCGCCACGGCGCCGAGCGATTTCTCGAGGATGGTGGTGAGCCCGCCCGCCTTGTTGCCCGGCGACGGATTGTTGTTCATCTCGTTGCCGTTGCGGCGCGTGTAGTCTTCCCACCAGCGGATGCGGCCCACGAGCTTCTCGCCGACCTCGCGCGAGACGGCCCTTCGCGTCAGCAGGTGCTCGGCGCCGTAGATCTCCGGGGTCTCCGACAGGATGGCCGTGCCGCCGTGGCGGACCAGTAGGTCGACGGCGGCGCCGAGCGCCGGATTCGCGCTGATCCCCGAATAACCGTCGGAGCCGCCGCATTGCAGCCCGAGGGTGAGGTGGCTCGCGGGGACGGGTACGCGCTTCACCTTGTTCGCTTCCGGGAGCATCTCCTTCACGCGGGCGATGCCGTTCTCGACCGCTTTTCGCGTGCCGCCCTTTTCCTGGATGGTGAAGGCCCCGAACTTGTCGCTTCTCTTCAATTTTTCCGTATCGAGAAGAACATTGATCTGGTTCGCTTCGCAGCCGAGGCCCACGAGCTGCGCGGAGAAGAAGTTCGGATGGCGCGCATAGCCGGCGATGGTGCGCCGAAGGACGTCGGTCGCCTCGCCCTCGCTTGCCATGCCGCAGCCGGTCTTGTGCGTGAGCGCGACTACGCCGTCCACATTCGGATAGTCGGCGAGGTTGTTCTCGAAGTGGCGGGCGATCATCCGCGCGACCGTCGCCGAGCAGTTCACGCTCGTGAGGATGCCGATGTAGTTGCGCGTCGCGACGCGGCCGTCGGCGCGAACGATGCCGAGGAAGGTGGCCGGCTCGGCGAAGTACTCGGTGTCTTTCCTGAGCGAAGCGAAGGCGTAGTCCCTCTGGAACTCGCCCATCGCGAGGTTGTGCACGTGGACGTGCTCGCCCGCCTTGATGTCGCGCGTCGCGAAGCCGATGATCTGGTTGTACCGGTGCGCGGGCTGGCCCTTGGCGATGTCCCGCACCGCGATCTTGTGGCCGGGCGGGATCGTGACGATCGCGCGGACGTTCTCCTTGGTCACGAGGGTGCCCGTGGGTATCTCGACGCGCGCGATGACGACGTCGTCCTCGGGATGCAGGCGGATGGTCAGGTCGGCGGCTTGGAGCATGGGCGGCGGTTCCTCGGGTCAGTGATTATCGCGCGGGACAAACGCGCCGCTCTTGCCCACGAGGAAATCGAGATCCGCGCCGCGGTCGGCCTGCAGCACGTGGTCGAAGTAGAGCCGCCAATAGCCCCGCTCGAGCGGCGGCTTGGCCTTCTTCCACTTCGCTTTGCGCTTCTTCAGCTCCTTTTCATCGACGTGCAGGTGAAGGAGCCCGCGGGAAACATCCAGTTCGATCGTGTCGCCATTCTGGACGAGCGCGAGCGTGCCGCCGGCGGCCGCCTCTGGCGAAATATGGAGCACCACGGTGCCGTAAGCCGTGCCGCTCATTCGGGCATCGGAGAGCCGCACCATGTCCGTGATGCCCTTCTTGAGGAGCTTGGGCGGCAGCGGCATGTTGCCCACCTCCGCCATGCCGGGGTACCCCTTCGGGCCGCAGTTCTTGAGCACCATGATGCAGCGCTCGTCGATGTCGAGCTTCGGGTCGTCGATGCGGCCATGGAAGTCCTCGATGCTCTCGAACACCACCGCGCGCCCTTTGTGCTTTAGGAGCTTGGGCGTCGCTGCCGAGGGCTTGATGATGGCGCCGTTCGGCGCGAGGTTGCCGCGCAGCACCGTCAGGCCGGTGTGCTTCTTGAACGGCTTCTTCATCGGGAAAATCACGTCCCGATTCCAGCACGGGGCGTCCTTCACGTTCTCCCAGATCGTCTTGCCGTTGACGGTCAGCGCATTTCGATTCAATAAATTGCTTTCTCCCAGTTCACGCAGCACTACGGGCAAGCCGCCGGCGTAGCAGAAGTCTTCCATCAAGTACTTGCCCGACGGCATGAGGTTGAGGATGGTATGCATGCCCTTGCCTAGGCGGTGGAAGTCGTCGAGGTCGAGCTTCACGCCAATGCGCCCGGCGAGCGCGATCAGATGGATGACTGCGTTGGTCGAGCCGCCGATGGCCGACAGCGTCCGGATGGCGTTCTCGAAGGCCTCCTTGGTCAATATTTTTGACAAAGAGAGCTTTTCTTTCACCATCTCGACGATCCGGCGGCCCGCCATCCTCGCGATGACGTTGCGCCGTGCATCGACCGCGGGATAGGCGGCGTTGCCCGGCATGCCGACCCCGAGCGCTTCGACCATCGAGGCCATCGTCGACGCCGTACCCATGACCATGCAGTGGCCGTGCGAGCGATGCATGCACGACTCGGCCTCGTGGAATTCCTCGAGCGTGATCTTCCCGGCGCGCAGGTCCTCGGACATCGACCAGACGTTCGTCCCCGAGCCGATGTCGGTGCCGCGGTACTTGCCGGAGAGCATCGGCCCGCCGGAGACGAGGATCGTGGGCAGATCGACGCTCGCGGCGCCCATGAGGGTCGCCGGCGTCGTCTTGTCGCACCCGGCGAGGAGCACCACGCCGTCGAGCGGATTGCCGCGGATCGATTCCTCCACGTCCATGCTCGCAAGGTTGCGGTAGAGCATCGCGGTGGGCCGCAGCAGCGTCTCGCCGAGCGACATCACGGGAAACTCCAGCGGGAAGCCTCCCGCCTCGAGGATCCCGTGCCGCACGTGTTCCGCGAGCACGCGGAAGTGCGTGTTGCAAGGCGTGAGCTCCGACCACGTGTTGCAGATGCCGATGACCGGCCGGCCGTCGAACTGGTCCTGCGGGACGCCGCGGTTCTTCACCCAGCTGCGATAGATGAACCCGTAGATGTCCTGCCGCCCGAACCATTGGATGCTGCGCCAGCCGCTTTTCTTCGCCATAGAGCCTCAGTAGGTCGCCCTGCCTCCGGAAATATCGAACACCGCGCCCGTGGAAAACGAGCAGTCCGCGGACGCCAGCCAGCACACGAGGGCCGCGATCTCGTCCACCGAGACGAAGCGGCCCATCGGGATCTTGGAAAGCATGTATTGAATGTGGGTCTCGCTCATCTGGTCGAAGATGGCGGTCTTGGCCGCGGCCGGCGTCACGCAATTGACGAGCACGCCGCTATTTGCGAGCTCCTTGCCCAGGGACTTCGTGAGCGAAATCACGCCCGCCTTCGAGGCAGAGTAGGCGACGGCATTCGGGTTGCCTTCCTTCCCCGCAACGGAGGCGATGTTCACGATGCGGCCGTAGCCCGCCTTCACCATGTTCGGCGCGACGGCACGGCAGCACAGGAAGGCGCCCGTGAGGTTCACGCGCAGGACGCGTTCCCATTCTTCGACTGGATACTCGACCGTCGGCGCGTTCTTGCCGGCGATCCCGGCGTTGTTGACGAGGACGTCGATCTTGCCGAGCTCGGCAAGCGTCCGCTTCGTTGCCGCCTCCACGGAGGCGGCGTCGGAGACGTCCACGCTGGGCGAGCCGCCAACGTCCCAGATCGCGACCCTCGCGCCGGAGTCCTTCAGTCGTCGCACGATCGCATCGCCGATACCCTGCAAGCCGCCGGTCACGACGGCAGTGCGCCCCGCGAAATCGAGCCGGTTCACGCCTGCACCGCCTTCCAGTCCCTGCTGTAGCGCTTCTTCGTCATGTCCATGTGCCTGCGCATCGCCGCGCGCGCCGCGGCGGAGTCTCGGCGAGCGATGGCGGCAACGATGGCCTGGTGCTCTCGCAAGGTGTCGCCCGCCATCTGCGGGTTCTCGACCTTGCGCTCGAGCGCGCGGTACAGCGGTCCGACGCGCTGGTCCCATAGCGTCTCTACGACGAGCACGAGCGCGCTGTTGCCGCTCGCTTCCGCCACGCGGACGTGGAAGAGCCGGTCTGCCTCGAGCGGGTTCGGGTTTCGCCGGGTCTCTTCCGCCATGCGCTGATGCGCCTCGCGGATGGCGCGCAGCTGCTCGGCGCCCGCGTAGCGCGCGGCGAGCGCCGCGCACTCGCTCTCGATGAGCCAGCGGGCGCGGATGACCTCGAAGGGGCCCGTGGGATCGCCTACGGAGGCCGCATCCGGAGCGGAGGATCCGGGGCGGGTGACGTAGATGCCGGAGCCCACGCGCACATCGAGCAGTCCTTCCATCTCCAGTGCGATCAGCGCTTCGCGCAGGCTCGGCCGGCTGACCTTGAGCTGGCGAGCGAGGTCTCGCTCCGCCGGAAGCCGCGCGCCGCGCGCCACTTCCCCCGACTCGATGAGCCCGCGGATCTGGTCGGCAATCTGGCGATAGAGGCGACGCGGTTCGACGGCTTGCAGGCGCACCGTTTTTCCTACTCCTCGAGGAACGGCGAGCGTAGCCGCGCGTTCCGCGCTTGGTCAAGTGGCCAGACTGGTTTGCGAGCGCGCCTCGCGCGGCGCTGCGGCCTGCGGCTATAATTCGCGCCCTCGCTGAATATCGATTCCGGAATCGTTCTCGCATGGGTGGAAGACTCGCCGGCAAGGTCGCATTCGTGACCGCCGCCGGGCAGGGCATGGGGCGCGGCGCCGCGCTCGCCTTCGCCCGTGAAGGCGCGCAAGTCTGGGCGACGGACCTGAACGCGAAGCCCCTCGACGAGCTCGAGGGCCAGCACGGCATTCGCACGCGCCGGCTCGACGTCACGGACGAGGCGGCGATCGCGAAGATCGCCGCCGAAGCGGGGCCGGTGGACGTGCTCTTCAACTGCGCCGGCATCGTGCAGAACGGAACGATCCTCGACGCGACGGCGAAGGACTGGGACCTCGGCTTCGCGGTCAACGTGAAGTCCATGTTCCTCGTCTCGAAGGCCTTCCTGCCCGGCATGCTGAAGAAGGGGCGCGGCTCGATCATCAACATGTCCTCCGTCGCCTCGTCGCTTCGCGGCCTTCCCAATCGCTTCGTCTACGGCGCGAGCAAGGCGGCGGTCGTCGGGCTCACCAAGGCGATTGCCGCGGACTTCGTCCGCCAGGGCGTGCGCTGCAACGCCATCGCTCCCGGGACCGTGGACACGCCCTCGCTGCAGGGCCGCATCAATGCGCAGGCCGACCCAGTGCAGGCGCGCAAGGATTTCGTGGCGCGCCAGCCCATGGGGCGCCTGGGCAGCGTGGACGACGTCGTCGGCCTGATCATGTTTCTCGCCTCCGACGAGTCGCTCTTCGCCACCGGCAACGTGTATCCGATAGACGGGGGAATGACGATATGAAGCTGTGCCGATACGGGAAGGCGGGCTACGAGAAGCCGGGAATGATCGATGCCGACGGTCGGGTGCGCGACCTTTCCAAGGTCGTCGAGAACATCGGCCCGAACGAGATCTCGCCCCGCGGGCTGAAGATGCTCTCGAAGGTGAAGCCCCAGACGCTTCCGCTCGTGAACGGCCATCCCCGCCTGGGCGTGCCTTACGTGGGCATCGGGAAGTTCGTCGCGATCGGCCTCAATTACTCCGACCATGCGAAGGAAGCGGGGCTTCCCATTCCTCCGGAGCCTGTTGTCTTCATGAAGGCGACGACGTGCATCAGCGGCCCGAACGACGACGTCGTGCAGCCGCGCAACTCCACCAAGCTCGACTGGGAAATCGAGCTCGGCGTGGTGATCGGCACGCAAGCGAAATACGTGAGCGAGGCTTCGGCGCTCGAGCACGTGGCCGGCTATTGCATCGTGAACGACGTGTCGGAGCGCGCGTTCCAGATGGCGACCAGCCAGTGGGACAAGGGCAAGGGCTTCGATACCGCCGGGCCGATCGGCCCGTGGCTCGTCACCACCGACGAGATCCGCGACCCCCAAACGCTCGACATGCGGCTCGAGGTGAACGGAAAGCGCATGCAAAGCGGCAACACGCGCACCATGGTCTTCAACGTCGCCAAGATCATCGCGCATGTCAGCCAGTACATGACGCTCCTTCCGGGCGACATCATCACCACCGGCACGCCGCCCGGCGTGGGTCTAGGCGTCAAGCCGACGCCGGTGTTCCTGAAGCCCGGCGACGTGATGACGCTCGCCATCCAGGGCCTCGGAGAGCAGAAGCAGAAGGTCGTGGCCCACTCGGCCTAGCCCGCACGGGGGTAGCCCCCCCGTCGGCGTTGGAGTAGGCTCGCCGCATGAATAAGCGCGTGGACCTCCAGGCGTCCGCCTTCTGGATGCCCTATACGGCGAACCGCCAGTTCAAGAAGGCGCCGCGCCTTCTCGCCCGCGCCGAGGGCATGTACTACTGGACCGCCGACGGTCGCCAGGTCCTGGACGGGCAGGCGGGCCTCTGGTGCGTGAACGCGGGCCATTGCCGGCCCAAGATCGTGCAGGCGGTGCAGAAGCAGGTCGCCGAGATGGACTTCGCGCCGACGTTCAACATGGGCCACCCGATCGCCTTCGAATTCGCGGAGCGGCTCGCCGGCATCGCGCCCGATCGCTTCACGCGCGTGTTCTTCACCAACTCGGGCTCCGAATCCGCCGACACGGCGCTCAAGATCGCGCTCGCCTATCAGCGCGCGCGGGGCGAAGGCCAGCGCTTCCGGCTGATCGGCCGCGAGCGCGGCTACCACGGCGTCAATTTCGGCGGCATGGCCGTGGGCGGCATTCCCGCGAACCGCAAGGTATTCGGCCCCGGCGTTGCGGGCGTTGCCCACATCCGCCATACGCACGACCTGCAGAGGAACGCGTTTTCCAGGGGACAGCCGCAGCACGGCGCGGAGTTCGCCGATACGCTCGAGCAGGTCTGCGCCTTCCATGATCCCTCGACGGTCGCGGCCGTGATCGTCGAGCCGGTAGCCGGCTCGGCGGGCGTGCTCGTTCCGCCCAAGGGCTATCTCGAGCGGCTGCGCGAGATCTGCACGAAGCACGGCATCCTGCTGATCTTCGACGAGGTCATCACCGGCTTCGGCCGCCTCGGGCAGCCCTTTGCGAGCCAGCGTTTTGGCGTGATGCCCGATCTATTCACCGTCGCCAAGGGCATGACGAACGGAACCGTCCCGATGGGCGCAGTCTTCGTGAAGGACTCGATCTACGAGAGCTTCATGGATGCACCCGAGGGCATCGAGCTTTTCCACGGGTACACGTATTCCGGGCACCCGCTCGCCTGCGCAGCCGGCATCGGCACGCTCGACACCTACGCGGACGAAGGCCTGCTCACGCGCGGGGCGAGCCTCGAGAAGACGTTCGAGGATGCCATCCACTCACTCAAGGGTGCCCGCCATGTGATCGACGTCCGCAACCTCGGCCTCATGGGCGCGGTGGAGCTCGAGCCGCGTCCCGGCCAGCCGGGTGCGCGCGCGTACGAAGCTTTCCTCAAGTGCTTCGAGGCCGGCGTCTTGGTGCGCTACACCGGCGACACGCTCGCGTTTTCGCCGCCCCTCATCGTCGAAAAGGCGCAGATCGAGCGGATTTTCGACGCCGTCGGCGACGCCCTGAAAGCGGTGCACTAGGTGCGGCTGGGCGCGGCGATATTCCTCGCCGGCGCCCTCCTCGTCGCCACCTACTTCGGCATCGTCCTCACGTGGAGCTATTCCAGCGGCGAGCGGGCCGGGTGGGTGCAGAAGCTCTCCTACAAGGGCTGGCTGTGCAAGACGTGGGAAGGCGAGATGGCCATGGTGTCCATGCCCGGCGCGACGCCCGAAAAGTTCTATTTCACCCTGTGGGACGATCGCATCGCCGCCGAGATCAACAAGGTCATGGGCCGGCGCGTCTCCTTGCACTATGAGCAGAAGGTGGGGCTGCCGACCACGTGCTTCGGCGAAACCCGTTACTACGTGAGCAGAATTACCCTGGTGGAAGAGATCCCGCTCGCCCCTGGAGTCGTCGTGCCGGCGCCCAAGCCGGCAGGCCAGTAAGAAAGGGGCCCGCAGGCCCCTTTGTCTTTGTATTGGAACGCCGCCGCTACTTGGCGGCGGCGCGCACGACGCCCAGCCGCCGGCCGCGCGCCGGCTGCTTCAGCCTCGCCGGGGTGACGAGGTCGCGCACGAAGTTCGGCAGGGCGAACACGCCCTCGTGCGTCTCGCCGTTGTAGAAGCGCAGGTCCGAGAGCTTCCTCGCCTCGATGCGCCGGTCGATCTCGTCGGCGGTGAAAGCCTTGGGATCGAGCTTGTCGGAGCACACCGCCATGGCCCAAAGCGAGCCGTAGAGCGGGATGTACATGAGGTACGGCCGAATGATCCGGAAGACGCCGTTCAGGCGCTGAGCGAGCTCGGCCACGCGCTCGGGCCGTGCGACCGGGGAGCCGATGTGCAGCGTCAGCGCGCCGCCCGGCGCGAGGATGGCGCGGATTTGCTGGAAGAACTCGGCGGAGTAGAGCGCCTCGGCCGGCCCCATCGGATCGTTGAGGTCGAGGGCGACGAGGTCGAACTTCTCCTGCGTTTCCCGGACGAACTTCATCCCGTCCTCGACGAGGACGCGAAGCTTGGGATTCGAGAAGGCGCCGTTGTGCACGGCGTGGAAGTGCTTTTTCGCCACCTCGATCACGTCGCCGTCGATCTCCACCATCGTGACCTGCTCGACGCTCGGGTGCTTGAGCGCTTCCTCGGAGGAGCCGCCATCGCCGCCGCCGATGATGAGCACGCGCTTGGGCGCCGCGTGCGCCGTGAGCGCGGGGTGGACGAGATTCTCGTGGTAGACGAACTCCTCCTTCTCGGAGGTCATGTTGAAGCCGTCGAGCCGGAAGAGCTTCCCGTAGTGCGGAGTCTCGTAGATCTGCATCTTCTGGAACCGCGTTTGCCACTCGCCGAGCTGCTTCGTCGCCTTGATGTAGAAGCCGGTCGTCTCGTTGAGCGGCTCCATGAGGAGATGCTCGCCGCGGTCCACCTCGTGCTTCGCGACCTCGGTGGGCTGGAAATAGGCGACGAGCGCGTCGAAGAGCTTGCGCGCCTTGTCGGAGTTGTCCGCGCTGTAGTTGCACACGTACACGTCGAGCGTGAGCCCTTGCCGCTCGGGCCACGTGTGGATCGCGAGGTGCGACTCGGCGAGCACCACCGTGCCGGTGAAGCCCCCGCCCTCGAACGTATGGAAGCTCGCGTCCATGGTCGTGAGGCCGGAGGCCGAGACCATTTCGACGCACGTGGACTTGAAGCGCTCTCCGTCCAGGAGGAGCTGCGGATCGCAGCGGCAGCCGGTGAGGTCACCGATGAGATGCAGGCCGTTCATCTTTTTATGCCCTCCGAAATGCGAAGGCGCAGCCCGCCGAAGAAAGAACCAGGCTGCGCCTTCCATCCGCGCCTCGCGGCGCAAAACAGAGCTCTTCAATCCCGTTCAATTCGTTCAAAACCTCCTAAGCGCCCGACTTATTCGCCGCGCATTTCCGCTGCCACGGCATCGATTAACCGACGAGCGATCGAGATTCTGCTTGGAAGTTTCGGTAAATGCAATACTTTGAACCAGTTAGCCGCCTCGATTTCCCCTTCCTGGGGCCGGATCTCGCCGTGCGCCCAGTCGCACACGAAGGCGATCATGAGCGAGTGCGGGAAGGGCCAGGACTGGCTCGCAAAGTAACGGATGTTGCTTACGCGCACGCCGACCTCCTCCTGCGTCTCCCGGGCCACGCACTGCTCGAGCGACTCGCCGGGCTCGACGAAGCCGGCAAGCGCGCTGTACATCCCCGGCGGGAAGTGCGGCGAGCGGCCGAGGAGGAGCTCGTCGCCCCGGCGCACGAGCATCATGACCGCCGGCGCCACCCTCGGGTAGGCGGAGAGCCCGCAGGCAGGACACGTGCGGGAGCGCTCGTCTTGCTTGGGCTGCGTGCGGGCGCCGCAGCGGCCGCAGAACTGGTGGGTGCGATCCCAGTCGACTAGCTGCAGCGCTCGGCCCGCCAGCGCGAAGTGCGCGTCGTCCAGCACCGAAAAGAGCGTCCTCAGCCCTTCCCAGCTGAGGCGCGGCCCCGGCGGCGGAGCGTCCTTCGGCAGTTCGGCCGCCCAGCAGTCGGTGCCCTTGAGCCGCCCTAGATATAGCGTTCTCAGAGCGCTGCTCCCCAACCAGTTGTAGTTTTTCTGCAACGCGTGCTCGCCCGGCAGCCGCGCCCAGGCCGGGCGTGCACGCACGCGCGGGTCGTCGGACGGTCGGTCGGCGGGCCCCATCTCGACGAGGAGCTGGTCGCCGCGGAAGACGAACCAGTGGCCTGCGCCCGGCGCATCGCAACGGCATGCGCTTTCGAATTCCGCGGGGGCGGAGAAGGGAAGCTCGAGCATCCGGCTCAGTATAATTTGCGCCTTCCGATGGAATCTCCGGTCATGGCCAAGGCGTCCGACGCCGAGCTGGCGAACGCGCTTCGCGCCCTCGCCATGGACGCGGTGGAAGCCGCCAAGTCAGGGCACCCGGGGATGCCGATGGGCATGGCCGAGATCGCCGTCGCCCTCTGGACCCGGCACCTGCGGCACAACCCGGCCGACCCCGCCTGGCCGAACCGCGACCGGTTCGTGCTCTCGAACGGGCACGGGTCCATGCTCCTGTACGGGCTCCTGCACCTCACGGGCTATCCGCTGCCGATGGAGGAGCTGCGCCGGTTCCGCCAGCTCGGGTCCAAGACCCCCGGCCACCCGGAATTCGGCCACACGCCCGGGGTGGAGACCACCACCGGTCCCCTCGGGCAGGGCTTCGCCAACGCCGTAGGCATGGCGCTCGCCGAGAAGCTGCTGGCGGCGCGCTTCAACCGGCCCGGCGCGGAGCTCGTGGAGCATCACACCTACGTCTTCATGGGCGACGGCTGCATGATGGAAGGCATCTCCCACGAGGCGGCCTCCTTCGCCGGCACGATGGGCCTTTCGCGGCTCATCGCCTTCTACGACGACAACGGCATCTCGATCGACTCCGAGAAGGGCGAGATGCGCTACTGGTACAGCGACGACGTGCCCAAGCGCTTCGCCGCCTACGGCTGGCAGGTCATTCCAAACGTCGACGGACACGATGTGGAGGCGGTCGACAAGGCGATCCGCAAGGCGAAGCGCGAAGCGAAGCGTCCGAACGGCAGGCCGACGCTCATCTGCTGCAAGACGACGATCGCGAAGGGCGCGCCGAAGAAGGCGAATACCGGCGCGGCGCATGGCGCTCCCTTGGGCGCGGAAGAGGTCGCGGCGACGCGCGCGGCCATCGGCTGGAGCGCGGCGCCCTTCGAGGTTCCCGAGCACGTGAAGACCGGCTGGGATGCCCGCGAGGCGGGAAAGCGGTTGCAGCGCAGATGGAAAAAAGTCCGCGCGGCGTACGAAAAGCAGTTTCCCGCCGACGCAGCCGAGTTCGATCGCAGGGTCGCCGGAAACCTGCCGGGGGACTTCCTGGAGAAGTTCAAGGGCCTCCTCGAGGAAACGGATCGCAAGGCGGAGACGATCGCCACGCGCAAGGCGTCGCAGAATGTCCTCGAGGCGCTCGTGCCCGCGCTGCCGGAGCTGCTCGGCGGGTCGGCGGACCTCACCGGCTCGAATCTCACCATGGTGAAGGCGTCCCGTCCGGTCGCGCCAGCGGCGCTTTGGAAGAACGAGCCTGGCAACCACGTCTTCTACGGCGTACGCGAGTTCGGCATGTGCGCGATGATGAACGGGATCGCGCTGCACGGCGGGTTCATTCCCTACGGCGGCACGTTCCTCGTCTTTTCCGACTATGCGCGCAATGCGCTGCGCATGGCGGCGCTCATGAAGATCCGGGTCGTCTACGTGTTTACCCACGATTCGATCGGTCTCGGCGAGGACGGGCCCACGCACCAGCCGATCGAGCACGCCTCGAGCCTCAGGCTCATTCCCAACCTGGACGTGTGGCGGCCCTGCGACACCGTGGAGACGGCGCTCGCCTGGAAGGCCGCGCTCGAGCGGACCGACGGGCCGACGGCGCTCCTCCTTTCGCGCCAGAACGTCGCCTTCTCCAGGCGCTCCTCCCTCGAGGACGCGGCGAAGGGCGGCTATGTTCTTTCGGAAGCGCCTTCGGGACCGTTGTCCGCGAAGGCGGTGATCCTCGCCACGGGCTCCGAGGTCCCGCTCGCGCTCGCGGCGCAAAAGCTGCTTGCGGAGACGCACCTGCCGGTACGGGTCGTGTCGATGCCCTCCACTACCGTCTTCGATCGCCAACCGGAGCACTACCGCAAGGCCGTGCTGGCGCCAGGCGTGCCGAAGGTGGCCGTGGAGGCGGGCGTAAGCGACTTCTGGCGCAAGTACGTCGGGCTGGAGGGCGCGGTGCTCGGCATCGACCGGTTCGGCGAGTCGGCACCGGCGGCGGATGCGTTCCGGCATTTCGGGTTCAGCGCCGACAAGGTGGCGCAGCTCGTCCGAAGCGTGGTGGGATGAGGACTTGAACGCCGCGCAAACCGGCGCGGCGCGTCGAGGTCATATCGGTATGGCAAGCGATCCAGCGCAGGAGCAACGATGACCATCAAGGTAGCGATCAACGGGTTCGGCCGCATCGGCCGCAACATCCTCAGGGCCCACTACGAGGGCGGCAAGAAGCAGGGCCTCGAGTTCGTGGCGATCAACGACCTCGGCGATGCGGCGACGAACGCCCACCTCCTCAAATACGACACCGTGCACGGACCTTTCCGGGGCTCCGTGCGGGTCGAGGGCGACTCGCTCGTGGCGAACGACGATCGCATCAAGGTCGTCGCCGAGCGCGACCCGGGCAAGCTTCCGTGGAAGGCGCTCGGGGTAGACGTCGTCCTGGAGTGCACCGGCCTTTTCACGAGCAAGGCAAAGGCGAGCGCGCACGTCGCGGCGGGGGCGAAGAAGGTGATCATCTCCGCGCCAGCAGAAAAGGACGTGGACCGCACGGTCGTCTTCGGCGTGAACCACAAGGACCTGAAAGCGGGCGATACGGTCATCTCCAATGCCTCGTGCACGACCAACTGCCTCGCGCCGCTCGTGAAGGCGCTGGACGACCGCATCGGCGTGGTGTCGGGCCTCATGACGACCATCCATTCCTACACCAACGACCAGGTGCTCACCGACGTCTTCCACAAGGACCTGCGCCGCGCGCGCTCGGCGACCCACAACCAGATCCCCACGAAGACAGGCGCCGCGGCCGCCGTCGGCCTCGTGCTCCCGCACCTCAACGGCAAGCTCGACGGATTCTCGATTCGCGTCCCGACCATCAACGTCTCGCTCGTGGACCTCGTTTTCGTCGCGAAGAGGAAGACGAACGTCGACGAGGTGAACGCGGCCGTGAAGCAGGCCTCGGAAACGGACTTGAAGGGCATTCTCGAGTACAGCGCCGAGCCGCTCGTCTCGTCGGACTTCAACCACCACCCGGCGAGCTCGGTCTTCGACGCGACTATCACCAAGGTGGCCGACGGCACGCTCGTGAAGGTGTACTCCTGGTACGACAATGAGTGGGGCTTCTCGAACCGCATGCTCGACGTGACCGCGGCGCTGATGCACGCGAAGTAGCCGGGCGATCCCGCTCCGGGCGAGCCTCATGAAGTTCAAGCGCATGTCGGAGGTGGACCTGCGAGGCAAGCGGGTCTTCATCCGGGCCGACCTCAACGTGCCGTGCGAGGGCGGGCGGATCACGGACGACACGCGGATCCGCGCTTCCGTCCCGGGCATCGAGGAAGCGATCGCGAAGGGCGCGGCGGTCATGGTCGCCTCGCACCTCGGGCGGCCGAAGGAGGGCAGCTTCGATCCGGCCGATTCGCTTGCCCCGGTGGCGCAGCGCCTCTCCGAGCTCATGGAGCGCAAGGTGCCCCTCGTGCGCGACTGGCTGGGCGGCGTCGATGTTTCGCCGGGCGAGGCCGTGCTCCTCGAGAACTGCCGCTTCAACAAGGGCGAAAAGGCGGACGACGAAGCGCTCGCCAGGAAGGTAGCGTCGCTTTGCGACGTGTATGTCAACGACGCTTTCGGCGCCGCGCACCGCGCCGAAGCCACGACCCACGGCGTCGCGCGCTTCGCGAAGGTCGCGTGCGCCGGGCCGCTCATGGCGGCCGAGCTCGACGCGCTCGGAAAGGCGCTTTCTAGCCCGGCACGACCGCTCGTGGCGCTCGTGGGCGGCTCCAAGGTCTCGACGAAGCTCACCGTGCTTGGCGAGCTCGCAAAGAAGGTCGACGCCCTGATCGTCGGCGGCGGCATCGCGAACACGTTCCTCCTCGCGGCCGGAAAGCCGATCGGCAAGTCGCTCGCCGAGCCGGCGCTCGTCGAGGAGGCGAAGCGCATCGCCGCGGCGACGCACGTGCCAATCCCCGAGGACGTAGTGGTCGCGGTCGAGGCCTCGGCGCGGGCCAGGAGCTCGATCAAATCGCCGGACGAGGTCCACGGCGACGAGATGATCCTCGATATCGGCCCGCGCACCGCGGCCGCGCTCGCCGAGCGCCTGAGGGCCGCGGGCACGATCGTCTGGAACGGACCGCTCGGAATGTTCGAGCTCGACGCATTTGCCAAGGGAACGCACGAAGTGGGCCGCGCCATCGCCCAATCCGGGGCTTTTTCCATTGCGGGCGGAGGCGACACGGTCGCGGCCATCCACAAGTTCGGACTGGAGCGCGGCATCGACTACATTTCGACCGCTGGCGGCGCGTTCCTCGAGTTTCTCGAGGGAAAGACGCTTCCGGCGGTGGCGGCGCTCGAAGCGCGCGCCAATGGTTGAGCGAGTCTGGGTCGACACGCGCGGCCGCGGCCTTCACGAGATCACGGCGATGGTCGCCGCAAAGGTGAAGATCGTCGAGGGCCTGTGCACCTTGTTCGTGCGCCACACTTCGGCGAGCCTCGTCGTCCAGGAGAACGCCGACCCGAGCGCGAAGGCGGACCTCGAGCGCTGGCTCGACCGGCTGGTGCCCGACGGCGATCCGTTTTACCGGCACGACACCGAAGGCCCGGACGACATGCCGGGCCACATCAAGGCCGCGCTGACGGCAACCTCGCTCTCGATCCCGGTGCTCGAAGGGCGGCTCGCGCTCGGCACGTGGCAGGGCATCTACCTTTGGGAACACCGCCTGCGCGGCTCGCGCAGGGAAGTGGTGTTGCACATCGGTCCTTGAGCGGATAACTTTCGCCCTTCCCCTTTCGCTCTCTTTCTCGTTCTCTTCCCATGGTGCGCAGTACCAAGATCGTTGCCACGCTTGGCCCGGCCTCGAGCGAGCCCGTGGTGCTGGAACGGATGATCCGAGCCGGCGTGGACGTCGTGCGGCTCAATTTTTCGCACGGCACGGCGGAGGACCACCTGAAGCGCGCCGAGCTCGTGAAGGAGCTCGCGCGCAAGACCGGGCGCACGGTCGCCATCCTGTGCGACCTCCAGGGGCCGAAGATCCGCGTCGGCAAGTTCAAGGAAGGCAAGGTCACGCTCGAGAAGGGGCAGCGCTTCGTCCTCGACGCGAACTGCGAGCTCGGCGACAAGGAGCGCGCGGGGCTCGACTACAAGGAGCTGCCGCGGGACGTGGAGCCCGGCGCGGTGCTCCTCCTCGACGACGGGAAGATCGTCCTCGACGTGGCGGAGGTGCGCGGCGCCGAGGTCCACACCAAGGTGCGCCATGGCGGCGTGCTCTCCAACAACAAGGGGATCAACCGCCAGGGCGGCGGCCTCACGGCGCCCGCGCTCACCGCCAAGGACATGGAGGACATCAAGACCGCGGCACGGCTCCAGGCCGACTACCTCGCGGTTTCGTTCCCGAAGAGCGGCGCCGACATGTACATGGCGCGCGAGCTCATGCGCGCGGCGGGAGGCCGGTCGTTCCTCATCGCCAAGATCGAGCGCGCCGAAGCGGTGGGCGAAAGCGCGCTCGTGGACATCATGCGCGGGTCCGACGGCATCATGGTGGCTCGCGGCGACCTCGCGGTCGAGGTCGGCGATGCCTCCGTTCCCGCCTTGCAAAAGAAGATGATCCGGCTTGCCCGCGAGCACAACAAGCTGACGATCACCGCGACGCAGATGATGGAGTCGATGATCTCGAGCCCGGTGCCCACGCGCGCCGAGGTTTCCGACGTGGCCAACGCGGTCCTCGACGGTACGGATGCGGTGATGACCTCCGCGGAGACGGCGAGCGGGCGCTACCCGGTCGAGACGATCGAGGCGATGGCGCGCGTGTGCGTGGAGGCAGAGCAGACGCAGCCGCTCAACCTCGAGCAGGACTTCCTGAACCGCGTGTTCACGCGGGTCGACCAGTCGATCGCCATGGCGGCGCTCTTCACCGCCTACCACCTTAAGGTGAAGGCGATTGCTTCCCTCACCGAGTCTGGCTCCACGGCGCTGTGGATGAGCCGCCTGAATTGCGGCGTGCCGATCTACGCCCTCACCTCGCAGACGGCGACTCGTTATCGTTGCGCGCTTTTCCGCGACGTCTATCCGCTCATGGTGAAGTACGTCGGCCACGACCGCGAGGAGCTCCTGCGCGAGGCGGAGAAGGTGCTGGTCGAGAGCGGGGTCGTCAAGGAAGGCGACATCATCGTGCTGACCATCGGCGAGCCTATCGGCAAGAGCGGCGGCACGAACACGATGAAGATCGTCAAAGTGGGCGAGCACCTGCGGGCGTGAAGGGCGCGGCCGCGCACGCGATCGCTGCGGCCCTTTTTTCCACAATGCTCGCTCCGGCGGCCTTCGCTCAGAACGCCGCGGATCCCTGCCGCATGGCGGCCCCTTTCGCGCGAAACGACGAAATCGCGCGTGCGCTCGAGCGGCGCACCGAGGCGCTCCGCGATGCGCAGGCGAGCTCGCCGGCGCGCGCGAAGCTCTACATCGATCGCGCGGCGTGCCTCGAGCGCCTCGGCCAGCCGGAGGCCGCGGCCGCGGACCTGAATGCCGCGCTTGCGCTCGATCCGGGCGCCGCGGAGGCCTATCGCGACCGCGCCCGCCTGCGCGCCAGGTTCGGCGAGCTCGAAGCCGCGCTCCAGGACCTAGGCGAGGCGCTGCGCCTGGAGCCCGCGAGCGTTATCGCTCGCGAAGGCAAGGCCGAGGTCGAAGCGCGGCTCGGGCGTCACCGCGAGGCAGTAGCGGACTTCGACGAAGTGCTCCGCCTGCAGCCCGAGAACGTGGTGGCCCGCCACGGGCGTGGCGCGAGCCTCACCGTGCTCGGCGAGACGGCGCGCGCCATCTCCGACCTCGACGAGGCGCTGCGGCTCGACCCTCGCTATACGCCCGCACTCCTCGCGCGTGGCGAGGCGTACGCCCGGGCGGGTCAGCAAGCTCGCGCGATCGAGGACTACGCGGCGTACCTCGCCAGCAATCCGGACGATGCCTACGCCCATTTCCGCCGCGGCGTTTCGCTTTCCCGGTTGCAGCGAGCGGCGGACGCCGTCGTCGAGTTCGGCGAGGCGATCCGGCTCGACCCGCGCCTCGTATCCGCGTACGTGGAGCGCGCTCGCTCGCTCGCGCGCCTTGCGCGGACGGAGGAAGCGATCCGGGATCTCGCCGATGCGGTGAAGCTGGCCCCGCGCTTCGCGCTTGCCCACAACGAGCTCGCGTGGCTCCTCGCGACATCCGCCGATGCCCGCCTGCGCGACGGCAAGCGAGCGCTCGAGCACGCGCGCGCCGCCGCGGAGCTCGCGAACTGGTCGAATGCCGGCTACCTCGACACTTATGCGGCCGCGCTCGCCGAAGCGGGCGACTTCGCCGAGGCGGTGAAGTGGGAGGAGCGCGCGCTCGAGCTGCCCGGGTTCGGCGCGGCGGCGCGCGACGAGGCCGCTGCCCGCCTTCGCCTCTACAAGGAGCGGATGCCGTTTCGCGGTAATTGAGCGCGCAGGCGCCCCGAACAATTGACGCGGCGCCCGGGCAGGGCTAGCTTAACCATCTGGTTACTTCCTTCCCTTGATGAAGATCAACGGCAGCCGGGATCCCGAGCGGACGAGGCGTCGCATCCTCGATGCCGCGACGGGCGAGTTCGCCCGCTACGGCCTCGGCGGCGCGCGCGTCGACCGGATTGCGGCGCGCTCGCGCGCCAACAAGCGGATGATGTACTACTACTACGGCTCGAAGGAGAGGCTCTTCCTCGCCGTCCTGGAGGAGAGCTATTCGCGCATCCGCAGCGCCGAGCGCTCGCTCGAGCTCGAGGACCTCGACCCGCGGCGCGCGCTGAGGCGGCTGGTCGAGTTCACCTGGCAGTACTTCGTGCGGCACCCGGAGTTCATGACGCTGCTGAACAGCGAGAACCTCCACAAGGGCCGGCACCTGAAAGGGTCCTCGCGCGTGCGCGACATGCACTCGCCGCTGCTCGTCACGCTCGCGGCGATCCTCGCGCGAGGCGAGCGGGAGGGGCTCTTCCGGCGCGGGATCGATCCCGTGCAGCTCTACATCTCGATCGCGGGCGAAGGTTATTTCTATCTTTCCAACCGCTATACGCTCTCGAGGATCTTCGGCCGAGACCTCATGGCGCCGCGCGCGCTCGCCGAGCGCGCGCGGCACAACGCCGACATGATCCTCCACGCGGTGCGCAAATGAGCCTCGCCGCCATCTGGATGCCCCAGGGGCCGAGGCGATGAGAGTCGCCCTCTGCAACGAGGTCATCGCGCCGATGCCCTTTCCCAAGCAGTGCGAGTACGCGGCGAAGCTCGGCTACGACGGCCTCGAGATCGCGCCGTACACGCTCTCGGAGGAGCCGCATCGCCTGGGCTCGGCGCAAATCGCCGCGGCGCGGGCGGCCGCCGACGACGCCGGAATCGCGCTCACCGGGCTTCACTGGCTGCTCCTCAAGCCCGCGGGGCTTTCCATCAGCACCCGCGACGACGCGGCGCGCAGGAGGACGATCGACGTCATGCTCGCGCTCATCGACCTTTGCGCCGCGCTGGGCGGGCGCTACCTCGTGCATGGTTCACCGCATCAGCGGCGGATCGAGCCGGGCGAGACGCGAGCCGCGGCGCTCGCGCGCGCCCGCGATACCTTCGCCGCGATCGCCGAGCGGGCCGCCGCGGCGGGGGTCCTCTACTGCATCGAGCCCCTGTCCGCGGACCAGACGCCGCTCATCAACACCCTCGAGGAAGCGGCGCGTCTGGTCGAGGATATCGCGAGCCCTGCCGTGCGGAGCATGCTCGATTGCAGCGCCGCCGGGCGGATGGAGAAGGAGCCGCTCGCGCTCCTCGTCGAGCGCTGGCTGCCGCGGGGGCTCATCGCGCACGTGCAGGTGAACGATCGCAACCGCCGAGGACCGGGGCAGGGCGAGCAGCGCTTCGCGCCGCTCCTCGCCGCGCTCATCAAGCACGGCTACGACGGCGATCTCGCCGTCGAGCCCTTCGACTATGTGCCCGACGGGCCGGGCGCCGCGGCGCGCGCGATCGGCTACATCCGCGGCATCCTTGAAGCGCTCTCGCGCGCATGAGCGGCACGCCTCGCTTCACCATCACCGAGCTCGCTCTCTTCGAGCGCGACGTGCGCCTGCGCATGCCGTTTCGCTTCGGCGCGGCGACGCTGAGAGAGGCGCCCCAGGCCTTCGTGCACGCGCGGATCCGGCTCGAGGATGGGCGCGAAGCCGAAGGCGGCGCCGCCGAGCTCATGGTGCCCAAGTGGTTCGACAAGTCGCCCGAGCGCTCAAACGACGAGAACGTCGCGGACCTGCGCGCGAGCCTCGCGCTCGCGCGCGAGGCCTACCTTGCGGGCGAGGCGAACACCGCCTTCGGGCATTCGATCGATCACTACGGGCCCCAGATCGCGCTCGGTGCGCTACGCGGCCTGAACAGCCTCACCGCCTGCTTCGGCCCTGCGCTCGTCGACCGTGCCGTGCTCGATGCGCTCTGCCGGGCGCTCGGCATCTCGTTCTACCGCGCTATCACGGAAAACGCCGCAGGGATCACGGCGCCGGGCTGGCAGGAGGACCTGCTCGCGTTCGACATGGACGAGTTCCTCTCGAGCCTCGAGCCACGAACGACCATTGCCGCGCGCCATACGGTCGGTCTCCTGGACCCCATCACCGAGACCGACCTGCGCGAGCCCGTGGGCGACGGCCTGCCGGAGACGCTCGAGCAGGTGATCGAGGCCTACGGCCATCGCTGGTTCAAGATCAAGGTGAGCGGAAACGTGGCCGCAGACCTGGAGAGGCTCGCGGCGATCGCGGCGGTGCTCGATCGCCGCGTCGAGAAATACTGCGTCACGCTCGACGGCAACGAGCAATTCGACGACGCGGAAGCGGCGCTCGCGCTATGGCGTGCCTTGCGAGCCGATCGGCGCCTGGAGCGCCTGGCGGCGGCGGTCGCGTACATCGAGCAGCCGGTGAAGCGCCAGAATGCGCTCGCAAGCGACGTCTCGGAGCTCGCCGAGGAGCGCCCGGTCCTCCTCGACGAGTCCGACGATTCGCTCGAGGCGTTTCCGCGCGCCCGCAGGCTCGGCTATACCGGCGTTTCGTCCAAGACCTGCAAGGGCCTGTACAAGTCGGTTCTCAATGCGGCACGCGCGCGCCTCTGGAATCGCGAGGAGGGCGCCGCGCGCTATTTCCTGTCGGGCGAAGACCTGACCACCCAGGCGGGGCTCGCGGTGCAGCAGGATCTCGCGCTTGCCGCGCTTCTCGGAGTGGAGCATGTCGAGCGCAATGGCCACCACTACGTGAATGGCATGAGCGGATCGCCGGCCGCGGAGCAGGGCGTCTTTCTCGAGGCCCATGGCGACCTGTACGAGCGAGGCACGGGGGTCGTGCGCCTTCGCATCAGGGGCGGCGAACTCGCCATCGCGTCGCTCGATCGCCCGGGATATGCGAGCGGCGCGATGCCGGACTGGAAAGCCATGAGGGAGCTGCGCGCGCCATGAGCGAAAGGCGGATCGGCATCGCCATGCACGGCGTCACGGGCCGGATGGGAACGAACCAGCATCTCGTGCGCTCGATCCTCGCCATCCGTAGCGAGGGCGGCGTGCGGCTCCGGGACGGCACGAGGCTCGTGCCGGACCCGCTGCTCCTCGGCCGCGATGCCGGGAAGCTTGCCGCGTTGGCGAAAGCGCATGGCGTCGAGCGCTGGAGCACCGACCTCGACGCTGCGCTGGAAGGCCCGGACGAAGTGTTCTTCGACGCCGCATCGACCAAGCTGCGCCCCGCGATCCTTCGCCGGGCAATCGCGGCTGGCAAGCATGTCTACTGCGAGAAGCCGGTCGCCACTTCCACGCGCGAGGCCCTCGTGCTCTACCGGGCAGCGCGCAAGGCGCGCGTGAAGCACGGCGTCGTGCAGGACAAGCTCTGGCTGCCGGGACTGCTCCGTCTGCGCGAGCTCCGTGACGCGGGTTTCTTCGGTCGCATCCTCTCCGTGAAGGGCGAGTTCGGGTACTGGGTGTTCGAGGGCGGCGAGCGCCAGGCGCCGCAGCGCCCGTCCTGGAACTATCGCAAGGCCGATCGCGGCGGGATGATCCTCGACATGCTCTGCCACTGGCGCTACGTGCTGGACAACCTCTTCGGCGCCGTCGAGTCCGTGAGCTGCCTGGGCGCGACGCACATTGCCTATCGCCACGACGAGGCGGGCCGGCGCTACAAGGCTACGGCCGACGACGCGGCCTACGCGAGCTTCCGCCTCGCGAAGGGCGTGGTCGCGCATTTCAATTGCTCCTGGGCGACGCGGGTTCGGCGCGACGACTTGCTCACGTTGCAGGTCGATGGCACCGACGGCTCCGCGGTGGCTGGCCTTCGGCGCTGCGTCGTGCAGTCGTGGCGCGACACGCCTCGCCCGGTCTGGAACCCGGACCTGCCGCAGCCGATCGACTTCTACGCAACCTGGAAGACGCTCGACGACAAGCCGGTCGAGAATGCCTTCAAGGCTCAATGGGAGCTCTTCCTTCGCCACGTTGCGGGCGAAGGCTCCTTTCGCTGGGACCTGATGGAAGGCGCGAAAGGCGTGCAGCTCGCCGAGCTCGGACTGAAGAGCTGGCGCCAAAGGAAGTGGGTCGACGTGCCGAGGCTGCGCGCATGAAGCGCGACCGGATCCTCGGCATTCGGCTGCCGACCGAGGCGGGGTCCGAGGAATTTCCCGTCCATGCGCCGGGCGCATTCGCGAAGCCTTCCCGACCCTTCACGCGCGTAGCGCTCGCGGCGGCTCACGTGGTCGCGGATCCGCTCTCCTCGAGGGAGCCGTGGCTCGAGGCGGCAATCGACTGGGACGCGACCATTGCCTACCGCCGCCATCTTTGGTCGTGGGGCTTCGGCGTTGCCGAAGCCATGGATACCGCGCAGCGGGGGATGGGGCTCGATTGGTCGAGCTCGCTCGAGCTCATTCGAAGGTCCATCGATGCCGCAAAAGGCGTCCCGGGCGCCCATGTCTGGTCCGGCGCCGGCACCGACGACCTGGCCGGGGACCGGCTTCATTCGCTGGAGAGCATCGCCGCCGCCTACGAGGCGCAGTGCGCGGCGATCGAGAAGCTCGGCGGCCGGATCATCCACATGGCGAGCCGGGCGCTCGCCGCCGCGGCGAAGGGTCCGGACGACTACGCGCGCGTCTACGACCGGGTGATCTCGCAGCTCCGCGCGCCGGTGATCATCCATTGGCTCGGCGAGATGTTCGACCCGGCGCTGGCGGGCTATTGGGGACGCTCCGACCATCGCGAGGCGATGAGTGTCTGCCTCGGTGTCCTGGAGCGCAACAAGGAAAAGATCGAAGGCATCAAGATCTCGCTCCTCGACAAGCACAAGGAAATCGAGATGCGCCGCCGGCTGCCGCATGGCGTGCGCATGTACACGGGAGACGACTTCAACTTCGCCGAGCTCATCGTCGGCGATTCCGAGGGACATTCGGAGGCGCTCCTCGGCATCTTCGACGCGATCGCGCCCGCGGCCTCGCATGCGCTTTCGGCGCTTGCAGAAGGGCGCGCCGAGGCGTGCCTGGAGACGCTCGCGCCCACGGTTCCGCTCTCCCGGCACATCTTTCGCGCTCCCACGCGGTTCTACAAGACGGGCGTTGTGTTCATGGCGTGGCTGAACGGCCACCAGGACCACTTCGTCATGGTGGGCGGCCAACAGTCGGCGCGCAGCGTCCTGCACCTCGCGGAGCTATTCCGCCTCGCGGACGCGGCGGGCCTTCTCGCCGATCCGGAGCTCGCCTGCCATCGCATGAAGCGGCTCCTCGCGCTGCACGGCATCGAATGAGCCGGCGAAGCAAGATGGTCTCGTTCGAGGCAGCGGCCAGGCTGGTCCGGGACGGCTCGGTGCTCGCCGTGAGCTCCTCGTCGGGACTCAATTGCCCGGACCGGATGCTCGCGGCGATCGGCGAGCGCTTCGCCTCCGAAGGCCATCCGCGGGAGATCACGTTCTTCATGCCCATTGCGGCCGGCGACATGTACGGCATCAAGGGGATCGACCACATCGCCAGGAAGGGGCTTCTCCGCCGCGTCGTCGGCGGCTCCTATCCGAGCGGCCCTTCGTCGCTCGAGCCGCCGGCGATCTGGAAGATGATCAGCGCCAACGAGGTCGAGGCCTACAACTTTCCCTCGGGCGTGCTCTTCGACATGCTGCGCGACGTGGCCGCGCGCCGGGCCGGCGTGCTGACAAGGATCGGCCTCGACACCTTCGTCGATCCGCGCCGCCACGGCGGCAAGATGAACCGGGCGGCTCGAGAAGACCTGGTGCGAGTGGTGGAGTTCGGCGGCGAGGAGTGGCTGCACTTTCCCAACGTGCTGCCGAACATCGCGATCGTCCGCGGCACGAGCGCCGACCCGGACGGCAACGTCTCGAGCGAGCACGAAGGCGCGCCGCTCGGCGCGCTCGACGTGGCGCTCGCAACCCACAACGCGGGCGGCGTGGTCATCGCACAGGTGAAGCGTCTCGTGGATCGCGGCGCGATCCCAGCGCAGCACGTCGCGGTGCCTTCCACGCTGGTGGACTACGTCGTCGTCGACCCGGACCAGATGCAGGCGACGCAGACGCGCTACGACCCCGCGCTCTCCGGCGAGGCGAAGAAGCCGCGCGCGTCCTTCGAGCGCGTACCCTTCGGCCCCGACAAGGTCATCGCTCGCCGGGCGGCGCTCGAGCTCGCCGAGGGCGACGCCGTGAACCTCGGGTTCGGCATCTCGCCGCTCGTGCCGCTGATCCTGCTCGAGGAAGGAGACGACGAGGCGGTCACCTGGGCGATCGAGCAAGGACCGATTGGCGGCATTCCCGCGGGCGGTTTCGTCTTCGGCTGTGCGTTCAACGCGCAGGCCATCATTCCCTCGCCGCAGCAGTTCACGTACTTCCAGGGCGCGGGCTTCGATCTCTGCATGCTTTCTTTCCTGGAGATCGACCGCCATGGCTCGGTGAACGTCTCGCAGCTCTCCGCCAAGCCGCACGTCACGGCGGGCTGCGGCGGCTTCGTCGACATCACCTCCCACGCCCGCCGCATCGTGTTCTCGGGCTATTTCCGGGCCGGTGGGCTGCAGCTCGAGATCGCCGGCGAGCGGATGAAGATCGCCCGCGAAGGAAGCGTCGCCAAGCTCGTGCCCGAGGTCGAGCATGTCACGTTCAGCGGCCGGCGCGGCCGCGCGCAAGCGCAGGAAGTGACCTACATCACCGAGCGCTGCGTCCTGCGCCTCGCGAAGGAAGGTCTCGAGGTCACCGAGATCGCGCCGGGCATCGACCTGGAGCGCGACGTCCTTGCTCGGGCAGGATTCCCGCTCTCGGTATCGCCTGCGCTGAAGACGATGGACGCGCGCCTCTTTCGCCCGGAGCCGATGAAGCTCGCATTGAAGGAGCGGCGAACGTGAGCGCGAAGTGGTATGAGGAGGCCGAGGTGGGCGAGCGCTTCCAGACCGGCGGAATCGTCGTGACGGAGAGCCATGTCATGGGCTTTGCCGGCCTTACGGGGGATTTCTTCGACCTGCACGTGGACGACGACTTCGCGCACAAGCTTGGCTTTCCCGGGCGGGTGGCGCACGGCATCCTCGGCCTTGCGATCGTCGACGGGCTGAAGAACCGCGCCGAAACGCGCTTCCGCGCCGTGGCCTCGCTCGGATGGAACTGGAAGTTCAGGAAACCGATCCTCATCGGCGACCGCATCCGCGCCGAGATCGAAATTTGCGGCAAGCGCGAGACGAAGCGCGCCGACCGCGGCATCCTCGTGCTCGAGTTCAAGGTCAGGAACCAGCGCGAGGAGGTGGTGCAGGAAGGAACGAACGAATTGATGGTCCTGCGGAGGCCGCGTGGCGCGTAAGCCGGCCGCGCTCGTCACGGGCGGAAATCGCGGCATCGGCCGGGGCATCGTCCTTGCGCTCGCCGCCCGCGGCTTCGACGTCGTGGTGAACGACCTCGATGAGGATGCGCACGGCGACTTTCCCTTCGTGAGGGGCGATATCGCGAAGCTCGACGGGCACGCGAAGCTCGTCGAGGACGGCTGGCGCGCCTACGGCTCGCTCGATTGCCTCGTCAACAATGCCGGCGTGCAGGTCAAGGTGCGAGGCGACCTGCTCGATGTCTCGGCCGAGAGCTTCGACCGGCTCCTCGGCGTGAACCTGCGCGGCACGTTCTTCCTGACGCAGGCGCTCGCGCGCCGCATGCTCGCCGAGCAGCGGCAGCCGGAGTCGCCGATGCGCTCGATCATCTCGATTTCTTCGATCAACGCTTTCGTCGTCGGCGCCAACCGCGGCGAATACTGCCTGTCGAAGAGCGCACTCACCATGATGGTGAAGCTCTTCGCCGTCCGGCTTGCCGATGCCGGCATCCGCTGCTACGAAGTCCGGCCGGGAATCATCCGCACCGACATGACGCGCCCAGCGGCCGACCGGTACGACAAACTCATTGCCGAGGGACTTACACCGATCCGCCGCTGGGGCGAGCCGCAGGACGTCGGCCGCGCGGTGGCGATGCTCGCGAGCGGCGACCTGCCGTATTCCACCGGCGAGGCGCTGCACGTGGACGGCGGCATGCATATGCAGACGCTATGAACATCAGCGGCGCAACGCGCGTCTATTGCCTGCTCGGGGATCCGCTGCACAAGGCGAGGACGCCCGAGCATTTCAACGGTCTCTTCGCCCAGCGCGGCATCGACGCGGTGATGGTTCCGCTCGAGGTGCCCGACGGCGCGCTCGCCGAGGCTTTTTCCGTCCTGAGGAAAGTGAAGAACCTGGACGGCCTGATCATCACCATGCCGCACAAGGCCGGCATGGCGGGGCTTGTCGACGAGCTCGAGGCGGGCGGCCGCAACGCCGGGGCCATCAACGCCGCGCGGCGCGGCGGCGACGGTCGCTGGCGAGGGGACATGTTCGACGGCCGGGGCTATACCGGTGCGCTCGCCGCGCGCGGCGTCGATCCGCGCGGCAAGCAAATACATCTGATCGGGGCGGGCGCCGTGGCGAGAGCCATCGGCTTCGCGCTGCGGGAAGCGGGCGCGGGTGCCTTCACGCTCGTGGACGTCAACCGATCGCGCGCGGCGGCGCTCGCCGGTCTGCTCGAAGCGCGCGTCGCCGACGAACCCGAAAAGGCGGACGTCGTCGTCAATTGCACGCCGCTCGGCATGAAGGAGGGGGATGCGCTTCCGTGCGATCCGGCGCGGATTTCGCCGGCCGCCGTCGTGTCCGACGTGACGACGAAGCCCGAAATCACGCCGTTCCTGTCCGCTGCCCGGGCCCGCGGCCACACGGTCACGACCGGGCGCGACATGTTCGAGGCGCAAGGCGAGCTCATCGCAGGCTTCTTCGGCTGGCGATGAAATTCTTCGTCGAGATCGGCGAGAGCGCCGAGTTCACGAAGTCCATCGGCGCCGAGGACCTCGCGCGCTTTGCCGAGCTGAGCGGCGACTTCGACCCGATCCACATGGACGACGCCTATGCCGCGGCTTCGCGGTACGGGCGGCGCATCGCGCACGGGATCCTCGCCATGGCGCCGCTCTCCGCCGTCTCGGCGATGATCAGCCGGCGCGCCAAGGAGCGCGGCTCACCCGGTGTCTCGGTCTCGATGGGCTACGACCGCATCCGCTTCCTCAAGCCGGTGTACATGGGCGACACGCTTACCGCGCGCTACACCATCCAGTCGCTCGAAGGCGACCGCAGCCGCTCGAAGGTCGAGGTGCTGAACCAGGCCGGCGAGCTCGTCGTCGCCGGCGAGCACATCATGAAGTGGCTCCCCGAGTGAGCGACCCGGCGAGGCTCCTGCGCGAGACGGTCCGGCGTTTCGCGGACGAACGGATCCGCCCGCTCGCCCGCGAGCTCGACGAATCGGAGCGCTTCCCTGCGGAGCTCTACGTCGAGATGGCGAAGCTCGGGCTCTTCGGCATCACGGTTCCCGATACCGTCGGCGGGGCCGGCATGGACGTCGCCTCCTATGCGGTGGTCATGGAGGAGCTTTCGCGTGGCTACGCATCCGTGGCCGACCAGTGCGGCCTCGTCGAGCTCGTAGGGACGCTCCTCGCCGAGCATGGCTCGGAGGACCAGAAAGAACGCTATCTCAGGCCGCTTCTCGCGGCGAAGCGACGCTGTGCCTATGCCCTGACCGAGGCGGAAGCCGGCTCGGACCTGGCCGGACTGAAGGCGTTTGCCGAAAAGCGCGGCGACGGATGGATCCTCGGCGGCGAGAAGATGTGGATCCACAACGCGCCGGTCTGCGATTTCGCCGCCGTCCTCGCCCGCACGGACAAGGGCGCCGGGCACCGCGGGATGAGCATCTTCATCGTCGACCGGGACCTGCGCGGCGTGGCGGCGGGCAAGAAGGAGCACAAGATGGGGCAGCGAGCGTCGCAGGTGGGCGCGCTTGCCTTCACCGACGTGGCGCTTCCCGCTGCCGCCCTCCTCGGCCCGGAGGGGCGCGGCTTCTACATGATGATGAGCGTCCTGGACAAGGGTCGCGTGGGCATCGCGGCGCTCGCGCTCGGAATCCTTCAGGCGGCGCTCGACGCCTCGGTCGAGCACGCGCGGCTGCGGCGGCAGTTCGGCCGCGCGATCGCGGAATTCCAGGCGGTGCAGTGGATGATCGCCGACATGGCGAAGGACGCGCATGCCGCGCGGCTCCTTGTGCGCGACGCCGCGGCGAAGCTCGACGCCGGCGAGCGCGCCACGATCGAGGCTTCGATCGCGAAGTGCTTTGCCTCGGACGCGGCGGTCGCGCACACGGCAAACGCCGTGCAGGTCCATGGCGGCTCGGGCTACATCCGCGGCTTCGAGGTCGAGCGGCTTTACCGCGACGCAAAAATCACCCAGATCTACGAAGGGACAAACCAGATTCAGCGTATGATCATCGCGAGGCAGGTCCTGGGTAACCAGGCTGTTAATTCCTGAGGAGGAATTCAATGAAGAAAGCACTGCTGGCGGGCGCCTTCGCGGCCTTCTGCTCGCTTCCCGCCCACGCGCAGAACATCACCTGGCATGGCGCTTCGCAATTCAACGACGACCACGCCTTCACGAAGACGCTGGTGAAGTTCGAGGATCTGGTGAAGAAGTACTCCGGCAGGCCGGTGAGCTTCGTGCTCCACAAGAACTCGGAGCTTGGCCTGGAGAAGCAATATTTCGAGTACATGGCGCAGGGCAAGGCCGTGGACTACGGCATCGTGTCCCCGGCGCACATGTCTACCTTCTCGAAGGCGGCGCCCTTCATCGATGCGCCTTTCGTCTTCAGGGACCACGAGCACTGGAACAAGGTGCTGGACGCGGACCTTTTCAAGCCCATAGCCGATGAGATACACCAGAAGGCCGATGTGCTCCTCATTGGCTACGCGGGAGGAGGGACGCGCAATCTTTTCGTCAACAAGCCGGTGCGCAACCTCCAGGACATGAAAGGCCTCAAGGTCCGGGTTCAGGGGGCGCCCATCTGGAGCCGTACCTTCGCTGCGGTGGGCATGGCGCCGACGGTCATCGCGTACAACGAGATCTACAACGCGATACAGAACAACGTCATCTCGGCGGGTGAAAACGAGGCGGCAGGGGTCGAGCAGATGAAGTTCTACGAGGTCGCGCCGCAGCTTTCCATGACACAGCACGCGATCACGATCCGGCCGATCTGCTTCTCTGGCAAGACGTTCAAGGGCCTCGACAAGGCGATGCAGGCCGCGGTGCTGCGCGCCGGCAGGGAAGCCGGCGCCTACGGACGACAGGTCGAATCAAGCGAAGACGAGCAGAAGCTCGCGGCGCTCGAGAAAGCGGGGCGGCTGACGCGCGTGGCGTTCACGGACCGGGCGCAGATGAAGAAACTCGTCGACCCGGTAATGGAGGCTTACGCCAAGGAAATCGGCGCCTCGGAGATCCTCGCCAGGATCAACTCGATCAAATAACGCAGCACTCGGA
This sequence comes from Betaproteobacteria bacterium, assembly GCA_019237595.1. Classification (GTDB taxonomy): domain Bacteria; phylum Pseudomonadota; class Gammaproteobacteria; order Burkholderiales; family SG8-39; genus SCGC-AG-212-J23. Next base: position 37,308 of record JAFAGU010000054.1, read on the forward strand.
CGCCGCGCCGGCAGCGGCGCGGCGTCTTTTCGTTCCGGGGGACGCATGTTGGGAATGCCGGGCAGGAAGCGCACCGCGTGGCGCACGTTTACCGCGTGGTATGCATGGGGTCTTTCGCAGGTGCTTGCCCTCGCGCTCGTAGTGCTGGTCATCCCCGTGTCGCTGCAGATCTTTTCGCGCTACACCCCGTTCGTCCCGACCTACATATGGACCGAGGAGATGGCGCGCTTCCTGTTCGTCTGGGTGATCATGCTCGGCAGCATCATCGGCGTCTACGAGAACGCCCATTTCGACTGCGACCTGTGGCCTGACTACGGCCCGCGAGTCGACGCCATCGGCCGCCTCCTCGGTCGCGTGGGTGTACTGATCACCGCGCTCATCTTCATCTGGGCCGGCATCGAATTCACCAAATTCGCGTGGAATCGGACCTCGGAGCTCGGCGACCTGCCGCTCTGGTACATCCATGTTGCCTGGCCCATCGCAGGCGTCTCATGGATCGTGTTTCTCGGCGAACAGATGCTCGATGACGTGCGCATCATCCGCGGCCTGGAGCCGATCGATCCGGTGCGGAGACCGATGTGAACGGCTCGGTCCTGTCGCCGGTGATGGCCTGCGTGGTCCTGCTCGGTACCTTCGGCGTGCTCATGGCGATGCGGCTGCCGATTGCTTTCGCGCTCGGGCTCTCCTGCGTGCCGATCCTCGTGATCGAGCCGCGGCTGGATACGGTCGTGCTGATGAGCGAGACATTCAATGCCTACAATTCGTTCATCCTCCTCGCGGTCCCGTTTTTCCTTCTCACAGCGAACCTCATGAACGCGGGAGGGACGACGGACCGGCTGCTCAGGCTGTCGCGCGCCATGGTGGGCCACTTCCCGGGCGGGCTTGCGCAGATCAATGTGCTGCTTTCGGTGTTCTTCGCTGGCATTTCGGGCTCGGCGACCGCCGACGCCGCGAGCCAGTCGAAGATTTTCCTGGACGCCCAGAAGAAGGAGGGCTACGACGACAGTTTCTCCGTCTCCATTACCGCCGTTTCGGCGGTGCTCTCCAACATCTTTCCACCGTCGATCCTGATGGTGGTATGGGGCGGGCTCCTCACGGTGTCGATAGGCGGCCTGTTTCTCGCCGGGATTATTCCGGGGCTCCTCGTCGGCCTCGCGCAGATGGCCACCGTTCACGTCTACGCGAAGCTGCGCAATTACCCGACCTACAAGCGCGCCACATTCAAGGAATTCCTCAAGTCGCTCTGGGTTTCAATTCCCGCGCTTACGACGCCCGGGATCATCATCGGCGGAAAGATCTTCGGCTGGTTCACCGCCACCGAGTCGGCTTGCATTGCCGTCCTCTACGCGCTCGTCATCTCGTTCTTCGTGTACCGCGATCTCGACCTGCGCGGCTTCTACGGTGCGCTAGTGGATACGGGAAAGCTCGCCGGCGTCGCGCTTTTCTGCGTGGGCACAGCAAGCGTCTTCGGCTGGATCCTCGCGTACTACAAGATTCCGGAGGCGGTGCTGGCGGGCGTATCGACCTGGAACATGGGACTGACTGCTACGGGCTTCTTCATCGTCTTCGTCTTCCTCGTCGCGGGGACGTTCCTCGATTCCATTCCTGCGATCATCATTTGCGCGCCCATCCTGGAGCCGCTCGCCCGGCATGGCGGGATGGATCCGATCCACTTCGCCATGATCAGCATCGTGTCGCTCGCGTTCGGGCTCGTCACGCCTCCGTACGGAATTACGCTCTCCATCGCGTGCTCGGTCGCCGGGATCAGGATGCGCGAGGCGCTTTGGGATACGAACATCATGCTGCTTCCCATGCTGGGAGTGCTGATGCTGCTCGTCATCTGGCCCGAGACGGTTCTCTTCCTCCCTCGGCTGATCTCGCCGGAGTTCCTGAAATAGCGCGGCATGGGCGCGCCCGACCCTTCGAGGCTCTCGCTCAATACCGCCACGGTCCGCAAGCAGTGGAAGCTCGCGCAGATACTCGATGGCTGCGCGCGGCACGGCATCCGCGGCGTGGCGCCGTGGCGCGATCAGGTGCAGGAATTCGGGCTCGACCAGACGGCGCGCCTCGCGAAGACCCACGGCCTCACCGTCACGGGCCTTTGCCGCGGCGGCTTCTTCACCGGCAAGAACTGGCTAGAAGACAATCGGCGGGCGATCGCCGAAGCCCACGTGCTGGGCGCGCAGTGCCTCGTGCTGGTCGTCGGCGGACTGCTCTTCGAGTCGAAGAACCTCGTCCGCGCCCGCGAGGTCGTCCGCGAATCGCTCCAGGAAATCCTTCCCGAAGCGAGGCAGGCCGGCGTCCCGCTTGCCATCGAGCCGCTGCATCCCATGCAGGCGGCGGAGCGGGCCTGCATAAACACGCTCGAGCAGGCGCTCGACCTCTGCGATGCGCTGGACCCGGGAGGTTCGCGAGGCGCCCCGGCTCTAGGCGTGGCGGTCGACGCCTACCACGTATGGTGGGACCCGAAGCTCGAAGCGCAGATCCAGCGCGCGGGGAGCCGCATCCTCGCGTACCACATCTGCGACTGGCTCGTGCCCACGCGCGACCTCCTCAACGACCGCGGCATGATGGGCGACGGCGTCATCGACCTGCCGCGCATTCGTTGCTGGGTAGAGGCAGCCGGCTACGCCGGCTTCCACGAGGTGGAGATCTTCTCGGAGCTCGACTGGTGGCGGAAGAATCCCGATGACGTGCTTGCGACCTGCAAGCAGCGCCACCGGGAGTGCAGCTGAGCCGCCGGGTTACTTCCGCACCGAAAAGCGGTAGACCGTCTTGCCGGTGTACCACTCGCCGGGATTGAGGACGGTCGAGGGAAAGGCCGGCTTGTTCACGCTGTCGGGAAAGTGAGAGGGCTCGAGGCAGAACCCGGTGCGGAAGGCGTAAAGCGCGCCGCCCTTGCCGACGTCGCGCGGCTGCTTTCCTTCCAGGAAGTTGCCCGAGTAGACCTGGATGCCGGGCTCCGTGGTCCACACCTCCATCACCCGGCCGCTTTTCGGCTCGAACATGCGCGCGGCCAGGCTGAATTCGCCATCCCGCTTCTTGTTGAGCACATAGTGGTGGTCGTACCCGTTGCCGAGCTTGAGCTGCTCGTCGTCCGCGCCGATGCGCTTGCCGAAGGTCTCGGGCTTGGTGAAGTCCATCACCGTGCCCTTGACCGGCTTCAGCTCGCCGGTGGGGATCAGCGTCTTGTCGATGGGCAGGAAGGCGTCGCCGTTCACTTGCAGCACGTGGCCGAGCACGTCGCCGCCGTTATGGCCGGCGAGGTTCCAGAACGTGTGCGTCGTGAAGTTCACGACCGTGGGCTTGTCGGCCGCGACGGCGGCCCACTCGACGAGGAACTCGTTCTTGTCCGTGACCGAGTACTTGACCATCGAGGGAAGCGTGCCCGGGAAGTTCTCCTCGCCGTCCCGATAGGTATAGCTCATCACCACGGTGGAATCGTCGACCTGCTTGGCGTCGAAGACGACGAAGCGCGAGCCTTTCGCGCCGCCATGCAGCGTGTTCGGGCCGTTATTCGCGGCGAGCTTGTACTCCTGGCCGTTCAGCGTGAATTTGGCGCCGCCGATGCGGTTGGCGTAGCGGCCCACGAAGGCGCCCATCGACGCCTGGCCCTGCTGCAGCTGGTCGATCGAGTCGTAGCCGAGCGCGACGTCGCCGAGCACCCCCTTGCGATCGGGCACGAGCACCTGCATCACCTTGGCGCCCCAGTTGGTGATCTTCACCACCATGCCCTTCGAGTTGCGGATCGTGTAGAGGTCGACCTTCTTGCCGTCGATCTCCTTCTGGTAGCTCTCCCGCTTGAGCTCCGGGTCCCCGGCGGCGCCGGCGGCTGAAAAGGCGATGGCCATGCATGCTCCCGCGATGACGGACGACTTCATGCGTTCTCCTTTCGCTTGCTTGCGTTCTCCTCCGCTTTGAGCCTCAGTACCCGAGCACCCTCGGCAGCCACAGCGAGAGCGCCGGCACGTACGTGACGATGAGCAGCGCGAGGCACATGGCGCCGTAGAAGGGCCAGAGCTCCTTCGACACCTCCTCCATGGTGACCTTGCCGATCGCGCAGCCCACGAAGAGCGTCGGCCCGACGGGCGGGGTGATGAGCCCGATGCCGAGGTTGAGCAGCATGATCATCCCGAAGTGCACCGGGTCGACGCCCATCGCCTTCACCACGGGCAGCATGATCGGCGTGCAGATGAGGATCATCGGCGCCATGTCCATGAACGTGCCCAGGAGCAGCAGCAGCACGTTGATGAGGAGCAGCATCATGTACTTGTCGGTGGTGACGTGCAGGAAGAACTCGGTCGCCTTCGCCGGCAGCTGCATGATCGCCATCAGGTAGCCGAAGCCCGCCGCGAAGCCGATCACCATCATGACCATCGCCACGGTCTTGGTGACCCGGTGCACGAGCTTCGGCAGCTCGCGCCACTTGTATTCCTTGTAGATCACCACGGTGCAGAAAAGCGCGTAGACGCACGCGACGGCGCCCGACTCGATAGCGGTGAAGACGCCCGAGAGGATGCCGCCCAGGATGATGACGATCGTGATGAGGCCCCACACCGCGTCGAGGGCGATCTTGAGCGCCTGGCGAAGCGGCACGACCTCGCTCGCCGGGAAGCCGCGCTTGCGTGCCGTGATGAGCACGAGGCCCACGATGCATGCCCCGAAGAGCAGTCCCGGGAAGATGCCGGCCATGAAGAGCGCGGCGATCGACACCGTGCCGCCGGTGGCGATCGAATAGATGACCGAGTTGTGGGAGGGCGGGACGAGGATCGCCTGCACCGAGCCGCAGATCGTGACGTTGGTGGCGAAGACCTTGTCGTAGCCGTTCTTCACCATCTGCGGGATCATCACCGAGCCGATCGACGCCGTATCCGCGACGGAGGACCCGGAGAGGCAGCCGAAGAGCGTGGAGGCGAGCACGTTGACCAGCGCGAGGCCGCCGCGGATGAAGCCGACGAACACCTTGGCGAGGTCGACGAGCCGGCGCGCGACGCCGCCCTCCGACATGATGGCGCCTGCCAGCACGAAGAACGGGATCGTGAGCAGCGCAAAGTCGTCCATGCCGTCGGAGATCTTCAGCATCACCGCCTCGAGCGGGATGTCGATCCAGAGCGCCGTGATAAGGGTGGCGAGGCCCATCGCATAGGCGACGGGGATGCCGATGAACATCAGCACGAGGAAGGAGACGAGGAGGATGAGCGCGTCCATGGGGCCTCCTAGTCGATCTGCGGCTGGTCGCGGAACGTGAACGAGTCCGCGCTCGGCTGGCCGAGCCACAGCCGCTCGATGCAAAAGAGCAGCGTGATCACGCCGGCGATCGGGATCGGGGTGTAGGTCACGCCGACCGATACGTCCGGGAATTCGGCGATCGTGTTGTGCCAGACCGCCTGCACGAGCTGGATGCCCCATTTCGTCATGAAGATGCCGACGACGCCCATGCCTACGTCGCCGACGAATTCCAGGCGGCGCCGGTTCTGCGCGTTCACCATGTTGAGGAGCGTGCCGACGGCGATGTGCGCGTTTGCCCGGTACGCGGCCGCGCCGCCCACGAACGAGAACAGGATCATCATCAGGATGCCGGCGGGCTCGGGCCAGCTCGCGGGCGAGTTCACCACGTAGCGCATGAACACGCCGTAGGGGATGATCGCCGTGATCACGACCATGGCGACCCCCGCCATGGCGATGCAAGCGATGTAGAGCCACTCCATCGCCGTGCGGTAGGCTTGTCTCATATATGAAAAGGGCCGCCTTCTTTGGGCGGCCCCCTTATGGGTTGACGATCGTTACTTCGTGTCCTGGATGCGCTTCAGGAGCGCGGCGTACTTGGCGCCGTACTTTTCGCGGATCGGCTGCGTCGCCTGGTAGAACGCGGGCTTGTCGGCAGCAACGAACTGCACGCCGGCGGCCTTGAGCTTCTCGGTCGCCTCGCCGACCATCTTGTCCCAGAGCTGGCGCTGCTCCATCTGCGCCTCGCGGGAATGCTTCTTGAGCATCGCCTGGTCCTCCGGCGAGAGCGTTTCCCAGGTGCGCTTCGAGAAAACGAAGATCTCGGGAATGATGAGGTGGCCCGTGAGGCTGTACACCTTCACGACCTGGTAGTGGTTGGCGGTGAGGTAGGAGGGCGGATTGTTCTCCGCGCCGTCCACCACGTGGGTCTGCAGCGCCGAATAGAGCTCGTTGTAGCCCATCGCCACGCCGTTGCCGCCCATCGCGTTCATCGTCTCGACGAAGATCGGGTTCCCCATCATGCGCACCTTGAGGCCCTTCAGGTCCGCGGGCTTAGTGACGGGCTTGCTCGAATAGACGTTGCGCGTGCCGCCGTCCATCCACCCGAGGCCGATCAGCCGCGCGCTCGAGGCGCTCACCTTGTCGAGGAGCTCCGTGCCGATCGGGCCGTCGATTACCTTGCGCATGTGCGCTTCGTCGCGGAAGATGAACGGCAGGTTGAAGACGTTGAGGTCGTCGACGACGGGCCCGAGGGCGCCGACGGAGACGCGCGTGATCTGCAGCGCGCCGACCTGCGCCTGCTCGATCATCTCCTTCTCGCCGCCGAGCTGCATGGACGGGTACATCTGGATGGAGATGCGGCCGTTCGTCTCGGCCTCGATCTTCTTGCCCATCCGCTGGATCGCCTCGATGGTGGGATAGCCGAGCGGGTGGACGTCGGCGGCCTTCCAGACCTGCTTCTGCTGCGCCGGGGCGGCGAAGGGCAGCGCAAGCGCGCCGGCCGCGGCGGCGGCCGCGATGAAATGGCGGTACGACATGGACTCCTCCTTTGGTAGAATCATCAGTCATCATACAACCCAACCGGTAGGCCTCGTCAAGCGACCCGCGCCGCCCATGATGCGCATCCGTCCCGTCGCCGCCGCCCGCAAGCTCTCGCGCGGGCTCTTCGAGCAGCTTGCCGAGCAGATCAAGAGCGGGCGCCTCGCCCCCGGCGAGCGCCTACCCACCGAGCAGGAGCTCACCCGTGCGGCGCGCGTCTCGCGCACGGTCGTGCGCGAAGCCGTCGCGGCGTTGCGCGCGGAGGGCCTCGTCGTCACGCGCCAGGGCGTCGGCGCCTTCGTTTCCGCGATGCCGCAGCAGGCGCCGTTTCGCATCGACCCCGAGCGCATGCAGTCGCTCGACGAGATCCTCAATGTCATGGAGCTGCGCCTGGGCGTGGAGATCGAGTCGGCCGGGCTTGCGGCCGAGCGCGCCACCAAGCCGCAGCTGCGCGCGATCGGCGCCGCGCTCGAGGCCATGGACGCCGCGGCGCGCGGCGGCAAGAGCGCGGTCGACGAAGACCTGGAGCTCCACCGCGCGATTGCCGAGGCCACGGGAAATCCCGAGTTCGCGCGCTTCCTGCAGTTCATCGGCCGCCACCTGATTCCACGGCGGATCGTCACCGGGCTGCCGGAGAGCATGGGCGGGCGCAGCGCGTACCTCGAGATCATCCAGGAGGAGCACCGCCGCATCTTCGAGGCGATCCGCGGCCGCGATGCCAAGGCCGCCCGCGAGGCGATGCGCAGGCACCTCACGCGCTCGCTCGAGCGCTACCGGCGGCTCGCCGGCGAACGGCCGCAGGCGGCTTGAAGATCCTCCTCACGCATTCGCCCGAGGCGCTCGAGCTCTACTACGGGCCGCGGGCGCTCGCGGGCTTGCGCGCGGTGGGCGAGGTGATCCTGCACAAGGGGCCCCTGCCCCTCGAGGGCGAAGCGCTCATCGAGGCGGCACGCGAATGCGATCTCATCGTGTCCTACCGGCAATCGCCGGGGCCGGCGGCCGTCTTCGAGCGCCTCCCCCGACTCGTCGCCTTCCTGCGCTGCGCGATCGACATCCGCAACATCGACGTCGCGGCCGCGAGCAAGGCCGGCGTGCTCGTCACCCAGGCGAGCGCCGGGTTCGTCACCTCGGTGGCCGAGCAGATCTTCGGATTCATGATCGACCTCGCGCGCGGGCTCACGAAATATTCCTCTCTCTACCACGCGGGGTCCGTTCCCAAGGCCTCCATGGGACGAGAGCTCAAGGGCAGCACGATCGGCGTGATCGGCTACGGGCAGATCGGGCGCGAGGTCGTGCGCCTCGCCCGCGCCTTTGGCATGCGGGTGCTCGTGCACGATCCCTATGTGAAGGATCTCGAGCACGCACCGCTCGACCAGCTCCTCGCGGAGAGCGACTTCGTGGTGCCGCTTGCCGTCGCGACGGCGGAGACCGAGAACCTTATCGGCGAAGCGACGCTCACAAAGATGAAGCGCGGCGCGTATCTCGTGAACCTCTCGCGCGGCAACCTGGTGGATGAAGCGGCGCTCGAGAAGGCGCTCGACTCGGGGCGGCTCGCGGGCTGTGCCATTGACGTCGGGCGGGCGCCCGACCAGATGCCCACGCCGCGCCTCGCCGCCCGGCCGGACGTGCTCGCCACGCCGCACTCCGCGGGACTCACGCGCCCGGCGATCGAGCACCAGTCCATGGAAACCGTCGCGCAGGCGGCGGAAATCGCCAAGGGCCGCGCGCCGAAGGGCGCAGTGAACGCGGCAAACTGGAAAAGGAAGGAGCTGCTCGCGAAATGAAGACCGTCCTCATCACCGGCGCCACGGGAGACGTGGGCTCGCACCTGCGGCGGGAGCTCGCCGGGAAATACCAGCTCCGCCTTTCGGACCGGCGGCCGATCAAGGCTGCGTCCAAGGGAGAGAAGTTCATCAAGGCCGATGTCTCCAGGATGGCCGATGCCCTGAAGATCACCAAGGGCGTGGACGCGATCGTGCACCTCGGCGGCTACTCCGTCGAAGGCCCGTGGGAGGCGATCTTGCAGGCGAACATCGTCGGCTGCTACAACATCTTCGAGGCCGCGCGGCGAAACGGCGTGAAGCGCATCATCTTTCCGACGAGCAACCACGCGGTCGGCTTCTACCGCCGCGACCAGACCATCGACCATCGCGTGTATCCCAGGCCCGACAGCCGCTACGGCGTCTCCAAGGTATTCGGCGAGGCGCTCGGGAGCCTCTACGCCGACAAGTACGGCATGGAGATGTTCATGATCCGGATCGGCAACGTGAACCCCAAGCCGATCGACAAGCGCCGGCTTTCGATCTGGTTCAGCCCGAGGGACCTCGCGCAGCTCGTCTCGCTCGGCATCGAAAAGCCGGGCATCAAGTTCGAGATCGTCTACGGCGTGTCCGGGAACAAGCGCAGCTGGTACGACAATTCGAACGCGTATCGCCTGGGCTACACGCCGCAGGACGACGCGGAAGCCTGGGCCGAGGAAGTGCTGAAGAACGAGAAGCCCGGCAACCCGATCGCCGAGCTCTACCAGGGCGGCATTTTCTGCGCCGTCGAAGAGGTGCAGAATCCGGCTGCGCCGGCGAAGGCCGCGGCGAAAAAAGCGAGGAGGAAGAAAGGCAAATGAAGAAGCCGAGAGTCGTCGCGCCCGCGGGCGCGACCGACACGCACATGCATTTCTACATCGAGGGCACCGGGACGCAGGCGCCGGGGACTTTCCTCCCCGGGCACTTCCCGGTCGAGGACTACCAGGCGATGCAGAAGCGCCTGGGGCTCGAGCGCGTGGTCGTGGTGCAGCCGAACGCCTACGCCGACAACAACACCGTGACGCTCGAGTGCGTGGGCAAGATCGGCTTGAAAAAGGCGCGGGGTGTCGCGGTGGTGAAGCGGGGCGTCGCCGATGCCGAGCTCGACCGCCTGACGAAGGGCGGCATGTGCGCGATCCGCATCATGACGCTGCACGGCGGGACGCTGGGCTTCGACGTGATGGACGAGCTGATGGCGCGCGTGCATCCGTTCGGCTGGCACGCGAACATCCAGCTCGACGGAAGGGAGCTGCCGAAATACGAGGCGCAGATCAAGCGGCTGCCCGGCCGGTTCGTCATCGACCACACCGCCAAGTTCCTCGAGCCGGTATCCACCGACCACGAGTCCTTCAAGTGCCTGCTTCGCCTCGTCGACACCGGGCGCTGCTGGGTCAAGCTCTCGGCGCCCTACGAGACCTCGAAGACCGGCGCGCCGAAGTACGAGGACGTGTCGCGCCTTGCGCGCGCGCTCGTGAAGCACGCGCCCGAGCGCATGATGTGGGCGTCCAACTGGCCGCATCCGTCTGCGCGCAAGCCGCAGCCGCCCGACGACGCCGATCTCCTCGATCTCCTCCTCGATTGGGCGCCGGAGGAGCGCACGCGCAACCGGATCCTCGCCGACAATCCCGCCGAGCTCTACGGTTTCAAGTAGCCCGGGATGACCCGCGTCGGCATCGTGGGGCTCGGCATGGCGGTCGGGCCCCACGCGAAAAGCCTCGTCGACCTGAAGGACCGGGTCGAGGTCGCGTACGCGTTCAGCCCGAGCGCCGAGCGCCGCGCTGCCTTCTCGGCGAAATTCCCGTTCCCGACCTGCGAGCGCTTCTCGGCGATCCTGCAGGACCGGTCCGTCGACGCGGTGCTGCTGCTCACGCCGCCCAACACGCACCTCGAGATCGTCGAGCGCTGCGCCGACGCCGGCAAGCACGTGCTGCTCGAGAAGCCGCTGGAGGTCTCGACCGCGAAGGCGGAAAAGCTCGTGCGCGTCATGCGCGAGGCGAAGCGAAAGCTCGGCATCGTGCTCCAGCATCGCTTCCGGCCGGCGGTGGAGAAGCTCGATGCGCTCGTCAAGGCGGGGGAGCTCGGCACGCTCGTATCGGCCTCGGCGCTCGTTCCGGTATGGCGGCCGCAGAAGGGCTACTACGACCAGCCGGGACGAGGAACGCGCGCGCGGGACGGCGGCGGGGTGCTCCTTACGCAGGGCATCCACACGCTGGACGTCTACCTCTCGCTCGCCGGAGAGCCGGCCGCCGCAAAGAGCTTCTGGACGACCACGGCCGTGCATGAGATGGAAACCGAGGACCTCGTCGCCGCCGCGGTGAAATTCAAGAGCGGCGCGCTCGGCGTCGTCCACGCCACGACCGCGGCTTACCCCGGGTTTGCCGAGCGCATCGAGCTCCTCGGCACCCAGGGCACTGCGGTTCTCGAGGGCACGGCGATGAAGGCGTTCCTGCACGACGGCAGGTCGCTCGAGCTGAAGACCGAGTCGGGCGGTGGCGGAACCGGCGCGGACCCGATGGCCTTCCCCCACGACTGGCACCGCGGCGTCCTCGCGGACTTCCTCGACGCGATCGAAAAGGACCGCGAGCCTCGGGTGAGCGGCGAGGAAGCGCTCAAGGTCCACCGCTTCATCGACAGCCTGCTGCGAACTCCCTGATGAGGGTGTTGACCCGCTCGGGCGCGTCGAGCTGCGTGAAGTGGCCTACGCCCGGGATGACCTCGACAGGCAGCCGGCCGAGCTTCTTGCGCAGGAGCTTGAGCCACGGCGAAGTTTCGCCGGGCTTCAGCGACGTGCGCCGCAGCGTCGTCGGATCGCGCGTCGTGCTCTGGATGGCGAGCACGGGCGAGCGCACGGCATCAAGCGCCGCTTCCAGCTTCCCGGCATCCCAGGCCGCGCTCCTCGGCCAGAGCGCGGCGCCCACGTCCGGTGCCCGGGCGTCGACGCGGGCGAGGATTTCCTTCGCACGGACGGATCCGGGAACGAACATCTCGCCGAAGAGCGTCGCGGCGAACGCCGCGTAGCCGTCGCGCTCGATTGCCGCGCGCGCGGCCGCCGCCGCGGCTTCCGGATCGCCTGAAGCGAAGCGGCTGCCGTCGACGAGCACGATTCCTGCGACGCCCTCCGGCATGAGCCTCGCCGCCTCGAGGACGACGCGGCATCCCATGCTGTGTCCCACGAGCACGACCCCGCGGAGCCCGAGATTCGTCGCGAGCGCCGCTACGTCCCCGCCGAAGGTCTCGATCGTGCATTCCTCGGGCCGCCCGGGCGTGCGGCCATGGCCGCGCAGGTCGCAGGCGACGATCTCGTGCGTGGCGCGGAAGTGCTCGAGCTGCGGCGCCCAGTCGCCGTGCTCGCAGCAGTAGCCGTGGACGAAGAAGAGGGGCGGCGCGCCGCGCCCTTCGTGGAGATAGTGCACGCCTAGTCTTCGACATGCGCGGCCGGCTTGTGCGCGGCGACGAGCCTCTGCTGCAGCTGCGGCGGCGTCGGCTCGTAGTGGCTGAACTCGAGGCTGTAGGACCCGTGCCCGGCCGTCAGCGACTTCAGGCGCGCGGGAAAGTGCTCCATCTCGGAGAGCGGTGCCTGGGCGGTGATCTGCACGAGGCCGGGCCGCGGCGCATCGGAGCCTTTGATGTGCGCGCGATGGCCCGACAGCTCGCCGGCGATGTCGCCCATCTTCTCCTCGGGCGCCGTGATCTCGACGTTGACGATCGGCTCGAGCACTACTGGCCGCGCCTTCGCTAGCGCGTCGAGGAAGGCCTTGCGCCCGGCAGACATGAAGGCGACGTCCTTCGAATCCACCGGGTGGCTTTTGCCGTCGTACACGGTGACGCGCACGTCCTGGATCGGGAAGCCGGCGACGAAGCCGGTCTCGAGGACACTGCGCACGCCTTTTTCCACCGAGGGGATGAACTGGTTCGGGATCGCGCCGCCCTTCACCGAATCGACGAACTCGAAGCCCTTGCCGCGAGGCAGGGGCTCCACCTTGAGGAAGACTTCGCCGAACTGTCCGGCGCCGCCGGTCTGCTTCTTGTGGCGGTTGTGGCCCTCGGCCCGCGAGGCGATCGTCTCGCGGAAGGGGATCGCCGGCGGGCGCGTGTCGAGCTCGAGCTTGTATTGCGTCGAAATCTTCTCGAGCACGGTCTTCAGGTGCATCTCGCCCAGGCCGCGCAGGACCGTCTCGTTCGCCTGCGCGTTGTGCTCGAGCCTGAAGCAAGGGTCTTCGGCGAGGAGGCGGTGCAGGACATCCGAGACCTTCTGCTCGTCGCCGCGCTTCTTCGGCTGGACCGCGAGGCCGAACACCGACGCCGGCAGCTCGAGCGGCCGCGCGTGCACGTGCGCATCCGATGGCGAGTCGTGCAGGATGTGGTCGAACTGGATCTCGTCGACCTTCGCAATCGCGCAGATGTCGCCCGGGAGCGCCTCGCCCACCTCGACCTGCTGCTTGCCGCGCAGGAGATAGAGGTGCCCGGGCTTCACCGGCTTGCGTCCCTCGCCGATGTAGAGCTGCGTGCCGGGCGTAAGGCGACCCTGGTGCACGCGGAAGATCGCGAGCCGGCCGACATAGGGATCGATCTCGACCTTGAAGACGTGGGCGAGCACGTGCCGGCCCGGGTCCGGGATGGGCTGCAGCTCGGTGGCCGCGCCGCCGCCTGCCGGCGTGGTGATGTATGAAGGCGGATTTCCCTCGGTCGGGTTCGGCAGCAGCTCTACGATGACGCGCAGGAGCTCGTCCACGCCGGCGCCGGTCTTGGCGGAGGTGAAGACCACCGGCACGAGGTGTCCTTCGCGCAACGCGCGCTCGAGCGGCTCGTGGAGCTCCCCAGGGCTCACTTCGCCCTTCTCGAGGTAGGCCGCCATCAGCTTTTCGTCCACTTCGACGACCTGGTCGACGAGCCGGCGATGCGCTTCCTCGACCGAGGAGAAATCCGCCTCGCCCGAGGGCGCGAAGAAGCAGTCCGAGACGCGCGTGCGGCCGCCGGCGGGCAGGTTGAGCGGCAGGCACTCGCGTCCGAAGGCCGACTGGATGTCGGCGAGCAGCCGCTCCGGGTCGGCGCCCTCTCGGTCGATGCCGTTCACGATCACGAGCCGGTCGAGCCCGCGCTTCGCCGCCCACTGCATGAAGCGGCCGGTCATCATCTCGATGCCGTTCTGCGCGTTGATCACGATCGCCGCGGTTTCCACGGCGGCGAGCGCGGGAAGCGAATGGCCGAGGAAATCCGGATAGCCGGGCGTATCGAGCAGGTGGATGCGATGGTCCTCGAAATCGAAGCTAGCGACGGCGAGCTTCAGCGAGTGATGCAGCTGCTTCTCGATCGGCGTGTAGTCGCAGACGGTGGAGCCTCGCTCGATGCTTCCGGCTGCCGGCACGGCGCCCGAGCGCGCCAGGAGCGCTTCGGCGAGGCTCGTCTTGCCGCTACCCGCCTGGCCAACGAGGGCAAGCGTCCGGATCCGCTTGATGGAATGGGGCACGGCGTTCCTCCTCGCGGCAGAGTGTCCCGCGAGGCCGAGCTTATTTCAAGGGCGCCGGCGCGTGCTATCGCCGATGCCGCGGGCCGCGCCTTAGTGCGGGCAGGGCGGCAGCGGAGCGGGCGGGCAATTCGGGCCCCGTGGGGCGGCCGCCGCAGCCGCCTGGTTCTGCTGCAGCTGCTGCTGGTTCTGCGCCGCGGATTTCGCGCCCGAGGCGCCTACCAGGAGTGCGCCCGCGCCGGCGACGGCCCCGACCACGAGGATCTTCGACTCGATGAAGCCCATGTCGACGAACCGGCTGAAGGCTTGCGAGTCGACGCTGAAGGACTGGTAGTCGCGCCGGCCGCGCAGCGCGAAGCCCCATACGGGCTGCTGCTCCTTCGATGTCTCGCCGTCGAGCGGGATGCGCAGGAAGATGAACGTCTCGGTCGCCGGCAGGTCGCGGAAATCGCCCCCGCTCGCCTGGAGCGGCAGCCATGCGAGCGCGCACAGCGCCGCGAGGATACAGGACTTCATGAGGGCTCCTTCGATGCGGAAAGGAGCGTAAGGCGGGCTCGCCTACACGAGCTACCGCGAGAACTTCGTCACGCTTGGCCCGCGCGGCCGGTTTTCCTATTTCTTCGTGTCTTCTTTCTTCGCGAGCATCTCCGCTCGCGGCTTGAGCGTGTCCTCGAGCCTGGACTTCGGCACGAGCAGGACGTGCTCGGCGAGGATCTTGTCGCGCGGCGCGCCGGATGACGAAGAGACGGAGAGATAGTAGTTCTCCCCGACCAGCTTGCCGACCCTCAAGGTATAGGAGACGCCCGCAAGGGTAGTCGCCTCGACGATCGTCGGCCGATCGAGCCCGCTCGCCTGCAGGTCGTTTTTCGCCTCGGTCGGCGCGACGTCGGCAAGCTCGAGCTGGCCGAGCACGTAGGAGGCGGCGTTTGCGCGAGTGATCTCGAGCTTTTCGGCCGGCTTGGCGCCGACGAGCTTCCAGTCGGCGTTGTCGCCGCTGCGCTCGACCTTCCATCCGCTGCCGTCCGGGAACCGGACCGCGAGCGTCCCGACCTTCTCGATCTTGAGCACGTTGCGATCGATCCAGTCGGCGCTGCGCGGGCTCGCCTGCACGAGCGGGTCGGCGACGATGAGGACCGTGCCGGGCTCGTCCGGCCGCTGCACGAAGCGTCCGTCCGCGGGCGCGCGCTCCGCGTTCTCCGGCTCGCGGCTGAAGTATTTCTTGCCGACGATGAGGCGCGCGAGCGGCTTGGCGTCCGCGCTCCGGAACTCCACCAGCGTGCCGGCGCCTTCCGCGCCCTTCGCGGGATCCTGGACCTGCAGGCGCGAGCGGTCCTTCTCGCCGATCGGCTCGCTCGTGCCGACCTTGAGGTCGATCGCCTTCAGGACGAAGTCGCGCACCTTTGCGACATCGGCCGGAAAGCCGCCGCGTTCGGCGAGCGCCCAGCCGTCCTCCTTGCGCTCGAGCGTGAGCGCGCTTTTCGGGTCGGCGATGCGGATGGACGCGACCTCCGCCGCCTTCAGGTCCTTGAAGACCTTCTGGCCGAGCACCGCGGCGTTCGCGGGCCGCTCAGCCGCTTCCTGTCTCTGCAGGAGGAGCGCTCCGCCGCCGAGGGCGACGAGGAGCACGACGAGGATGGCGAGGGCCCGTGCGCTCATCTTTCCCCTGCGCTCACGCCGGCCGGGCGCCGCGGGCCGCGCGCCGGCGGCGCACCAGCGCGACGACAAGTCCGGCGAGCGCCACCAGGATCGGCATCACGGCGATGTTGGCGACCTTCGTCCAGAAGACGAGGGCTTCCGCGTCCTGGCGCAGGTTCTTGCGCACTTCCTTGAGCTGCAGGCGCGTCTCGGCGACCGTCTTGCGGAAGCGCTCGAGCTCGGCCTGCTGCTCGGGGGTCATGATCTGGCCGCCCTTGGCGCCCGGCGCCGACGCGCCTGCGCCCTGAGCCCGCTGCAGCTGCTGCATCCGCGCGGTGGTCTTCTGCAGCTCGGCCTCCAGCGCCTGGATGCGGCCGAAGTACTGCTGTTGCGCGTTGGCCTCGAGCTCGCGCACGACGGTGAGCGGCCGGAAGGTCGCCGCGCGGCTGCGAAGCGAGATGAGGTCGTCGCCGGCGCTGAACTGCTCGACGAGGCCGAGCGCGAAGGCGAGGTTCCCGTTCGAGGGCACGACGACCTTGCGGCCGAAGACGTCCTGCACGTCGACCGCCGCGCCGTCGGCGAGCATGTCGACGTCCGCGACGAGCACGACCGCGCCTTCCTTCGCCGACTGGCGCAGTTGCGGCGTGCCCGCGACCGGTTTCTTGTCCTTCTCGTTCAGGAGGCCTTCGGGGAACGCGGTCTTGAACTTGCCCGTGAGCCGCACCGCGAGCGGGAATGCCCGTCCCGCAGGCTGGAAGTTCGCCGTGGCTTCGTTGCCCGACTTCGTCGCCGCGGCGGTGTCGACGAGCATCGCTCTCTGAGAGCTGTGCAGGAGCGTCGTCGCGACGAGCCCCTCGGGCGGTTTCGCCTCGAACGCGCCGCCGAACGCATAGAGCAGCGTTTCGATGGACGAGGTGACCACGTCGTCGCGGTTGAAGGCCGTGCGGTTGAGCGAAAGCACCGTCGGTGTGTAGCGGTTCCCGCCGCCTGAGCCGAAGACGACATCCGACACCACCTTCTCCGCGGGAAAGGCGATACCCCAGGCCTTGAAGAGCGTCGGCAGCGTGGAGCCCGAGGGCTGAGGCGGCATGCCGGGCATCTGCCCCTGGTCGAAGTAGCAATAGGGATCGACGAATGCGACGAGCTTGCCGCCGCGCAGGACGAACTGGTCGAGCGCGTACTCGGCCTCCGGCGGGATCCCCTGCGGGTGGATGACGAGCAGGACGGCGAGCGCCGGATCGATCTCCTTCGCGGTGAGCGGCACCTCCTTCACGTCGAACTCGCGCCGCAGCTCGCTCGCAAGCACCCAGGGCTCGGAGCTCTGGCGCGTAAAGGGATTGAAGCGCTCGCCCAGGACCGGAAGCCCGGCCATCACGCCGACCTTGGGGCGCTCGGGCTGGCCGACGCGCGAAATCGCGCGCACGAGGTCGTATTCGAGCAAGCGCTCGCGCTGCGGCGAGAGGGCGCCGATCACCTGCTTGCGATCGAGCTGGCTTACCGAGGCGCCGAGGTAGAAGGTCTCGCCGGTCACGAGCTGCTGCGGCTCGATGCCGTCGAGCTGCGCCGCGTCCTCGATCTCGGAGTCGGGCTTGGGATCGAGCCGCTCGACGACGAGCTTGTCGCCTGCCTCGCGCTTGAGCTCGTTCACGAGGTCGGAAACGCGCTGCGCGAAGCTGCGAAGCGGCACCGGGACCGCCTCGCCCTGCGAAGCGTAGAGCTTCAACTTCACCGGCGCCTGCAGGCCCTGCAGGATGCGCTTCGTGCCAGGGGAAAGGGTGTAGACCTTTCCATCCGTGAGGTCGACGCGTGCCGGCGCCTTCGAGAGCAGGAAATTCGCCGCCACGAGGACGAGGAAGAGGGCGACGAGGCCGAGCGCCGAATACAGGACTTGTCCTGAGCGTTTCATGGCCGGATCAGCCCGAGCGGTGCGCGCGCAGGATGACGCTCGTCGCGAAGAGCGAGAAGCCGATCACCGAGGCGAAGTAGACGAGGTCGCGCGTGTCGATGACGCCGCGCTGCAAGCCGTCGAAATGCGTGACGACGGAGAAGGCCGCAATCGTATCGACCACCGCCGGGCTCGCCCACCGCACCAGCAGGTCGGTGACGGGATTGAATCCCGCGAGGACGAGGAAGAGGCAGATCACGATCGAGACGATGAAGGCGACGACCTGGTTCCGCGTCATCGCGGAGGTCATGCAGGTGATGGCGAGGTAGGTGCCGGCCAGGAGGAAGCTGCCGAGGTAGCCCGCGGCGATGACGCCGTTGTCCGGGCTGCCGAGCACGTTCACCGTGAGCACCGCAGGGAAGGTGAGGAAAAGCGCGAGCCCGAGGAAGAGCCACGACGCCAGGAACTTGGCGAGGATGGCCTGCCAGGTCGCGATGGGAAGCGTGAGCAGGAGCTCCAGCGTGCCCGAGCGCCGCTCCTCGGCCCAGAGGCGCATGCCCACCGCGGGCACGACGACGAGGAAGATCCAGGGGTGCCAGCCGAAGAACGCCGCGAGGCTCGCCTCGCCGCGCTCGAAGAAGTTGCCCGCCGTGAAGGTGAAGAAGCCCGTGAGGAGCAGGAAGATCACGAGGAAGACGTAGGCGATGGGCGAGGCGAAGTAGGCCCCGAGCTCGCGCTTGACGAGCGTCCAGACGATCTTCATCGCGCCTGAGCCGTGTCGGGAAGCGTGATGCGGCGGAAGACTTCGTCCAGCTCGCCTCGCTCGCTGTACATGCCTTCGACCCTCCAGCTGCGGCGCCCGACGAGGTCCACCACCGCCTGGGCGAGTTGGGCGGGCGTCTGGTCGGCCTTCGGAAAGATCCTGAAGGCCTCGCCGACCTGCTCGACGCGGCCCAGCGCTTCCAGGTCCTCCTTCATCGCGCCTTGCGCCTGCAGCGTGACGGCGCCGTGAAGCGTCGACATCGCACGCAGATCCTCCGGCGTGCCATTGGCGACGATCTTCCCGCGGTCGATGATGATGGCGCGCGTGCACGCCGCATCGACTTCCTCGAGGATGTGCGTGGAGAAGACGATCGCCTTCGAGCGCCCGAGCTCGCGGATGAGCTGGCGCACCTCGTGCTTCTGGTTCGGATCGAGCCCGTCGGTCGGCTCGTCGAGGACGAGCACGTCCGGATCATGGATGAGCGCCTGCGCGAGGCAGGTCCGATGGCGGTAGCCCTTCGAGAGCGTGTCGATCGATTGATGCAGGACCGACTCGAGGAAGCAGCGCTCCACCGCGCGCGAGACGGCGCGCTTGCGCGCCTCGCCTGCGAGGCCCCGTACCTCGGCGGAGAAGCGCAGGAAGGCGCCCACCGTCATGTCGGGGTAGGCCGCCGCGTTCTCGGGCAGGTAGCCGATCAGGCGCTTCGCTGCGATCGGCTCCGCCTCGATGTCGTGGCCGCCGACCGTGATGCGCCCGGACGTAGGCGGCATGAAGCCCGTGATCATGCGCATGGTGGTCGACTTGCCTGCGCCGTTCGGGCCGAGGAAGCCGAGCACCTCGCCGCGCTCCACGGCGAACGAGATGCCGTCCACCGCGCGCTTCGCGCCGAAATCCTTGACCAGGTTCTCGATGGTGATCATGTTCGAGGGCCGCAATTATCGCCGAATTGCGGCGCTACAATCCGCGCCTCTTCCGCCATTGGAGGCACGGCCATGAAATTGGTTCTGCGCGGGATTCTCCTGGGAACGGCGCTCGCCGCGAGCCTCGCCTGTGCGCAGGAATATCCCTCCAAGCCGGTGCGCATCGTCGTGCCGTTCGCGCCCGGCGGCGGCTCCGACTTCATCGCGCGCTTCATCGCCCAGCGGCTTTCCGATTCGACGGCGAAGCAGTTCGTCGTGGAAAACCGCCCGGGCGCGGGCGGCGAGCTCGGCGTCGAGGCCGGCATCAAGTCGCCGCCCGACGGCTACACGCTCACGCTCATCGCCTCGAGCTACACCGTGAACCCCTCCATCTACAAGCTGAGCTTCGACCCGGTGAAGGACATCACGCCCATCATCCAGCTCTCGCAAGGGCCGCTCGTCGCCGTCGTGCGGCCCGATTTCCAGGCGAAGACGCTGAAGGAGCTCATGGCCATGGCGAAGGCGAAGCCCGGCCAGGTCAACTTCGCCTCGTCGGGGCAGGGGAGCGTCATCCATCTCGCCACCGAGCTCTTCGCGAGCATGGCCGGGATCAAGATGAACCACATTCCCTACAAGGGCACGGGGCCGGCGCTGACCGACACGCTGGCAGGACAGACCGACGTCTTCTTCAGCAGCACCGCGAACGCGATCGGCCACATCAAGGGCGGGAAGCTGCGAGCGCTCGCCGTCACGACCGCGAAGCGCATCCCGGCGCTCCCGGACGTACCCACGGTCGCGGAAGCCGGCGTGCCGGGCTACGAGGTCGTGCTCTGGCACGGCCTCATTGGGCCCAAGGGCCTGCCCAAGCCGATCGTCGACAAGCTGAACGCCGAGGTGGCGAAGGCGCTCAAGCTCCCCGAGACCGCCGACAAGCTGCAAAGCGACGGTGTCGCGCCCGCCGGAGGCTCGCCCGAGCAGTTCGCGAAGCAGATCGCGAAAGAGATCGGCGTCTGGCGCAAGGTCGTCGCCGACGCCCACGTGAAGGCGGAGTAGGCCGCGCACGACGTCCTCGTGATCGGCGCCGGCGCCGCGGGGCTTGCCGCGGCGCGCGCGCTTGCCGACGCCGGCCGGTCGGTGGCGGTGCTCGAGGCGCGCGAGCGGATCGGCGGGCGTTGCTGGACGCGGCGCCTTCCCGGCGTCGCCGCGCCGGTCGAGCTCGGCGCCGAGTTCATCCACGGGCGGCCGCGCGCGACGCTCGATCTCATGGCTCGCGTCGGCGTGCCGGGAGTCGACTCGAGCGAAACGCAGCGCCTTCTCGATCGCGGCCGGTTGCGCGAGGTCGACGCCTTCGACGCCGCGCAAAAGGCAATGAGCCGCCCGCCCTCGCGGGACGTATCGTTTGCCGAATTCCTGGCCCGGAAGAAGCTCCCGGCCCTGACGAAGCGCCTCGCGACCATGATGGTGCAGGGCTTCGACGCCGCCGACCCGCGGCTCGTGAGCGCGCGCGACATCGCCGCCGAGTGGAGCGAGGCGTTCGAGACCGCGGAGATGCGGCCGCAGGGCGGCTACCGTCCGCTCCTCGACTTTCTCGCGCAGGGCCTCGACGTGCGGCTCGGCTCGCCGGTGCGCGAGATCCGCTGGCGGCGCGGAGAAGTCGAAGTGAACGGCCTTCGCGCGAGCAAGGCGATCGTCACTCTGCCGCTGGGCGTGTTGCAGGCGGGCTCGGTGCGGTTTTCTCCTCATCTCAGAAAAGAAGAGCCATTGACGGCACTGGCGTCCGGGCCCGTGATCCGCGTCGCCATGGCCTTCCGCGAGCCGTTCTGGGAGAAGCGTTTCGGAGACGTCGCGTTCTTCCACGCGCCGCAGTCGCCGTTTCCAACGATGTGGACGCCGTTGCCGATGCGCGTGCCTTTGCTGACCGCGTGGGCGGGCGGTCCGAAGGCGAGTGCCATGACGGGTTCTTCGCGAAGAGATCTTGTCGATCTGGCGCTTCGATCCGTGCGCACGGTGTTCGGAAGAGATCCAAAAATCACGGCCGCGCTCGTGCAGGACTGGGCCGCCGACCCCTTCGCGCGCGGCGGCTACAGCTACGTCAAGGTCGGCGGCGAGCGCGCGCGCCGGGCGCTCGCGCGCCCGATCGACCGGACGCTCTATTTCGCAGGCGAGGCCACGAACACCGAAGGCGAGGCCGGGACTGTCGGTGGCGCGCTACAAACGGGACTGCGCGCCGCGGAGGAATGTTTGTAAAATTCCCGCCTCTCCGGGCGTCAACGCATTCATTCCGCAACGAGGAACCATGGACAAAGAGCTTCTTTCCAAGACCGCGGCCGCGATGGTCGCCAAGGGCAAAGGCATCCTGGCCGCCGACGAGTCGAGCGGCACCTGCGAGAAGCGCTTCAAGTCGGTGAACGTCGAGTGCACCGAGGAGAACCGCCGCGCGTACCGGAATCTCCTCTTCAGCACGCCGGGGGTCGAGCAGTTCCTCTCCGGCGTCATCCTCTTCGACGAGACGGCGCGCCAGAAGGCGAACGACGGCACGTCGATTCCGCAGTACCTCGCGAAGAAGGGGATCATCCCCGGCATCAAGGTGGACAAGGGCATCGTCAACCTGCCCTTCACGAACGAAGAGAAGGTCACCGAGGGGCTCGACGGCCTGCAGAAGCGGATGAAGGAATACTTCGAACTCGGCTGCCGCTTCGCCAAGTGGCGCGCGGTCATTACGATCGGCGAAGGTATCCCGACGCACGCCTGCCTCTATGCGAACGCCCATGCGCTCGCTCGATACGCGGCCATCTGCCAGGAAGCGTCGATCGTGCCCATGATCGAGCCCGAAGTGCTCCTCGACGGCAACCACAGCGCGGAACGCTCCGAGGAAGTCCACGAGGCGACGCTCCGCGCGACCTACGCCGCGATCGCGGCCTACAACGTCTCGGTCGAGCACCTCATCCTCAAGACGAGCATGTGCGTCTCCGGCAAGGACCACCCGCGCCAGGCGGGCGTCGATGAGGTGGCCGAGCGCACTGTGCGCGTCCTCAAGCGCACGGTTCCGGCGGCGCAGCCCGGGATCGTCTTCCTCTCGGGCGGGCAATCGGACGAAGCCGCTACGGCTCACCTGAACGCCATGGCGTCGATGAAGGGCCTGCCGTGGCCGCTCACCTTCTCGTACTCGCGTGCCCTGCAAAACTCGGCACTCAAGGCCTGGCGCGGCCAGGCGGGCAACATGGCGGCGGCGCAGAAGGCCTTCCACCATCGCGCGCACATGAACGGGCTCGCCTCGCAAGGGAAGTGGCGCGCCGATCTCGAGAAGGCGGCCGCCTGATGGCTGTGTTCGAATCCAAGATCGATTCCCTGAAGCGAATCGGGCGTGGAAAGGTCCGCGACATCTACGCGCTTGGCGAGGACAAGATGCTGATCGTGGTGAGCGACCGGCTCTCGGCGTTCGACGTCGTGCTGCCGGACCCGATCCCCGACAAGGGCGCGGTGCTCAACCAGATGGCGAACTTCTGGTTCGAGAAGCTCGGCAACATCGTGCCGAACCAGCTGACCGGCATCGATCCCGAGAGCGTCGTTTCCGCCTCGGAGAAATCGCAAGTGAAGGGAAGGGCGGTGGTCGTGAAGAAGCTCAAACCGCTGCCCATCGAGGCGGTCGTGCGCGGCTACATCATCGGCTCG